>JBBQYA010000089.1:0-11109 GCA_038209155.1 Sphingobacteriales bacterium
TGAGTTTCAAACTCGGCTGGTTGATTTATAACCACTAAATCACTATTTTTCTTTGGCGAAGCACAAGAAATTATTAATAGTGCAATTATAAAACTGGTTAAAATTGATTTCATAATGTGTGTTTTAATGATGTACAACGAATATGTTTACGCATACTTGCGCAAATATCCAATATACCTGAATACTGGATTCTTGTCAATTGTGCATCTTTTTTTTCTGTTCTAAGCATATTTAAAACAATCATACGTATTAATAATCAAAAATCCAATCGGTCTATCGGGCTTTTTATTTGGTCAAATCCCTTGGTAGTAATATGGGTATAAATTTCAGTGGTTTTGCTTGACGAGTGCCCTAATAAACTTTGTATATATCTCAAATCTGTACCATTTTCTAACAAATGAGTTTCAAAACTATGTCAAATGCACCATGCGTCTTACTCCATTTACAATTAACAATCTGCAGAATAGTGTTGGCAATTTGTTGATTAAATGGAAAATCGATCTTAATTCGCAAAGATTCTTTGTGAGTAATTTTAGAAACTTTCATATTATAGAATAATAGTTCGCAAACATATCGTATAGGTTGTGTTTGCGCAAGTTTTAACCAATTCCCAATTGCATTATCTACAAGAGTAATACATAATTACCTTCAATTTTTTTACTTATCCTAATAAAAGAACTTATTTTTTGATTCTACAAATTTTATTCAAATCATTTGCTCTGGTCATTTTAGAAATTTATGCATTTTAATCTTTATCATATTAAAATTTAGATCGTTTTAAACTAAAAAACCCTTCTGATATTCTCAAAAGGGTTTATTGTCTTAAAATTTTGTGGAGCTGGAGGGATTCGAACCCTCGTCCAAACATGGGACGTGTAGCGCTTTCTTCATGCTGAGCTTTGCTTAATTGTCGGAATCAGGCAGGTGCATCGCTTACCAACCTAAATCGTATCTTTTTTGTTCCGAATTCGCTCAAAAGATAACCATGAATTCGTTCCTTGTTTTGTGGTATTCCCGGTGAACAGCCAACAAGAAAAAGCCATTCGGGAATAGTCAGTATGCTAAATTTCTAAAATTAAGCTGCTAACGCGTAGTTGTTTTCGCCAGTTAAAGCGGTTGAGAATTCAGATTAAAGCGCTAATATTCCCAATGCGCTGCATGCTTACACCCAAATCTTCCACCCTGTCAATTCCGGTCAGCCCCGATTTGTAATCTCCAAAGATAGGTTTTTGGATCGTATTGCTAAATTTTTATGTTTAAAAAAGTAATGTTTTATTCTCAAAATAACGTTTGAATTCCAAGTGCGAATTTCTGCCTATGATTCAATAACCATTGAATTGCCAATTTTATAGGCTCTGATTAGGCTGTGTTTCTCCTTTGTCATAGGTTAAAGTTCATTTTCTAGTTGACGTTCGAGTTGAATTAAATACTCTCTTGTTTCTGTATCTGTCTCATTTTCAAGTCGGTTTTGTAGGTCGAGATATTTATTGCTTATCAGTGTAAATTTTTCCGTCACGATAAATTGGTCTAACCAATCTGAAAAGTCAAGCAAATTTTCTTGTTTGCTATTATAACAAAATCGATTGTCTACGAAGTCTTGTGTTTGAAGATTTGAATCTTCCCATTTTTTATTCTTCGTCACTTGTCGACCAAAGAAAATGTCGAATAAATAGGTGTTGCCACGAAATGTTTCGAATGCTTTTTTCTCTGCTTCTTTCAGTCTGTTGGTCTTAAAAAGTATGATAGTCCACTCAAACAAAAAGTCAGGATAGCCACTGTCGTCTGGGAAGTTTTTGGTAAACCAATTGAAGTAACGAAGTCCGCTTGTAAAGTCGTTAAGTTCTACGTAAAGTTGTGGTGGAACGTAACGAAGTCCCAGTCCATCGTGATATTGTCCACCCCAACGTTTTTTGTCAGCCGAAAGTGCAGCTTTTACCTTTTTGATTTTATTTTTTATTCGCTCTAGTTGTTTCGCTGTCATTATCGAAAAATGTTGTTGGTCGTGTTAGTTGATTGTCTGCCCGTGATAAGAATTTTCTTTAAAAGTCAGTGTTTAACTATCCACTGCTAAAAATTTATCATAAGGAAAACCTAAAAATTTACTTCCAAAGTCAGTTTGAAGACGATTAGTTCACAGTCCACCGATGACTTTACAAACTGTCGTATTTGTTTGATAGGCTAACATATTCTACAACGTATTGCTAAATTTTTATGTTTAAAAAATCAATATTTTTTTCTCAAAATAACGTATGAATTCCATGTGCGAATTTTTGCTCATGATTCAATAACCATTGTTTTCGCCACAAACCTCCTGCATATCCTGTTAGTTTTCCATCCGATGCAATCACTCTGTGGCAAGGCAAAAGAATAGCCAATTTATTGCTTCCATTAGCTTTGCCCACTGCTCTTATGCTTTTAGTATTATCAATAGATTTGGCAACACCTAAATAAGTACATGTTTTACCAAATGGAATTTTTTCTAATTGTTTCCAAACTTTTAGCTGAAATATCGTTCCTTTTAATTCAAATTTTAAATTAAAGTCTTTTCTATTTCCTGTGAAATATTCGCTTAACTGTTTTTCGCATTTAATAATAATTTTGTTTTTTTCAATCAGACTATCATTTTCTTTATCAGCAAATAAAATAGAAATAAGAGCCTCATCAGTTGCTTTTATTTCTATGCTGCCAATTGGACTTTGGAAAGAGGAAAAATACATTTTACATAGTTCTGCCTGGGTATTGTTTCAAAGCCTCATCCAAACATTCCATTGCTTTCGCTAAGTCTGTTTTATTTAATACATAAGCAATTCGCACTTCATTTTTGCCATAGCCCGGTGTTGAATAAAAACCAGTTGCTGGTGCCATCATTACAGTTTGGTTTTCGTGACTGAAAGATTCTAGCATCCATTGGCAAAACTTATCAGAATCATCAATTGGTAATTTCACAACGGTGTAAAATGCACCACTTGGAAGCGTGCAAAATACCCCTTCCATTTTGTTTAATGCATCTACCAATAAATTTCTTCTTTCAGTATACTCTTTTATCACTGCATCAAAATAACTTTGAGGCGTATCTATAGCTGCTTCTCCAGCTATTTGTGCAATACCCGGAGGACTTAATCTTGCTTGTGCAAATCTCAAAGCAGAGGAAAGAACTTCTTTGTTTTTTGTAATTAATGCTCCTAATCTTGCACCGCAAGCACTATATCGTTTAGAAACTGTATCCATCACAATCACGTTTTCGTCTAAACCTTCCATTTGCATTGGAGAAATAAACTCTTTTCCATCATAGCAAAATTCTCTATAGGCTTCATCACAAAATAGAAATAAATCGTGTTTTAAAACCAATTCTTTTAATGCATTTAACTCTTCTCTGGAATATAAATAGCCAGTTGGATTATTGGGATTGCAAATTAAAATTGCTTTTGTTTTTGGAGTAATCAGTTTTTCGAATTCACTAATTTCAGGTAAAGCAAATCCAGTTTCAATATACGAATGAATAGGCTTAACAATCACATCTGCCATACAAGCAAAACCATTATAATTGGCATAAAAAGGTTCAGGAATTATAACCTCATCGCCTGGATTTAAACATGCATTTACAGCAATTGTAATGGCTTCAGATCCTCCAGTGGTTATGATTAGATTATCGGCAGTTATAGTATAATTTAATTTTTGATAATAAGTAGCTAATTTATTTCGGTACGAAGTGGTTCCTTCTGAAGCAGTATAAGCCCAAATTTTAAAATCAATATTTCTTACAGCATCCAGCATTCCTACTGGAGTTTCAATATCTGGCTGACCAATGTTTAAATGAAAAATCTTTTTTCCAGCAGCTTTTGCTGTATTGGCAAATGGTGTTAACTTCCGAATAGGAGAGGCGGGCATTGAAAGTCCCTTTGATGATAATTTAGGCATGGCGTAAAAATAAAAAATCCTCCCTTGCGAGGAGGATTTTTGTCAAATATTTTTTTGAAATTAGTTACTAGATCCGGTTTTCTTTTCAGTAGGGCCTGATTCTCCTTTTACTGGAGATAAACTAGTAGCAGCAGCTGGTTTTGGTTCAACCGTTCCTTTGATGTACAATACCTTGCTTGCTGTTTTTGCATTAGAAGTTATTGTAATGGATTTGTTGAATGCACCTGGGCGACCTGTAGAATTGTAAACTGCTGTAATGATACCGCTTTCGCCTTTTTTAATTGGCTCTTTTGACCATTTTGGAGTTGTACATCCACAAGATGCTTGCACATTGGTAATTAATAGAGGCTCTTTGCCAGTATTAGTAAATTTAAAATCATACGTTGCCTGAATTCCTTCTTTGATTGTTCCAAAGTCGTTAACTTCTTTTTCGAATTTGAAGTCAGCTTGATTTGGGTTAACCGGAGCAACTTTTTCTGCCTCTTGAGCAAAAGAAAAAGTAGCAAAAGCAAGAACGGATACGAACGACAGCATTAGTTTTTTCATGACAATTAATTAAGTTTTAGTTACAAATATAATATAGTTTTTTATTGATTTCAAAAAGTATTCCAATTGCTGAAATATTTTTAATCACTTATTCTAAACGTATCCAAAATGGAAATGTTACGCTAGATTTTGTATTATTGTCATCCTATTAATATTTAGCCAAATGGAAAGAAAACTAACTTCGGAAATTGGTCTTGAAAACTCCGAAATAAATTTTGAAGATTTCAGAAATGAAGTACTTAATGATTTTAGAATAGCTTGTGAGAGCCGGCAAGCCAGTTTATTGGGAAGAAAAGAAGTTTTAACGGGCAAAGCGAAATTCGGAATTTTCGGCGATGGAAAAGAAGTAGCTCAAATAGCGATGGCTAAAGTTTTTAAAAATGGTGACTTTCGCTCGGGTTATTACAGAGATCAAACTTTCATGTTTGCAAGTGGAATGAGTACCATTCCTGAATTTTTTGCTCAATTATATGCGCATACCGATTTAGATTTCGAGCCTTCTTCTGCAGGAAGATCTATGAACGGACATTTTGGCACAAGAAGTTTAGACGAAAACGGCCATTGGAAAAACCTGATGGATATGAAAAACTGTTCTTCAGATATTTCTCCCACTGGTGGACAAATGCCGAGAGCTTTGGGTTTGGCTTATGCCTCATCTGTTTATAGAAATAATGAAGATTTACATCAAGAAACCAATTTTTCTAATAAAGGAAATGAAGTTTCATTTGTGACAATTGGAAATGCAAGCACATCTGAGGGGCATTTTTTCGAAGCGGTAAATGCTGCTGGAGTTTTACAAGTTCCATTGGCAATATCCGTTTGGGATGATGAATACGGAATTTCTGTTCATGCTAAATACCAGACTACGAAAGAGGATATTTCTGAAATTTTAAAAGGTTTTCAGCGAGATAAAAAGAACAAAGGATTTGAAATTTTTAAAGTGAATGGCTGGGATTATCCAGCTTTATGTGAAACCTATACAAATGCTATAAAAATTTGTAGAGAAGAACATGTTCCAGTTTTGATTCATGTAGTTCAAATCACTCAGCCGCAAGGCCATTCAACTTCCGGTTCGCATGAGAGATATAAAACAAAAGATAGATTAGATTGGGAAACTTCTTTCGACTGTATTTTAAAAATGCGCGAATGGATGATCCAGTCGGCTGTTTCAACTGTCGAGGAATTAGATGAAATTGATAATAAGGCAAAAGAATATGTCAAAAAATGTCAAAAGAAGGCTTGGGAAGATTTTAATCAACCGATAAGAGCACTGGTCAAAGAAGTTTTAGATGTATTAAAAGCAGTACCAGTTTTAGATTCTTACTCAAATTTATTAGAGAAAATAATATTGAATCTTTCTGGAAATGGCGAAATGGCTTTTAAAGATGTGATGGTTGCTGTTCGTTCTACTTTACGAATTACTCGTCATGAATTTTCTAGTGAAAGAGAAACGCTTTCCAATTGGTATAAAGAAAAATCTATTGATTTGGCAGATCGTTATAATTCTTATTTGCATACTCAAACGGATTTAGATCCATTGAAATCTGAAATTATTGCACCAGAATACAACGAGGAAAGCAAAAAAATTGATGGAAGAGAAATTTTGCAAGCATGCTTTGATGCTGCTTTGGAAAGAGATCCAAAAATTGTTGCTTTTGGAGAAGATGTAGGAAGAATTGGTGATGTAAATCAAGGTTTTGCAGGTTTGCAAGAAAAATATGGAGAAAAGCGAATTGTGGACACTGGAATTCGTGAAGCCACCATTATGGGTCAAGGAATTGGACTTGCGCTCCGTGGTTTAAGACCTATTGCTGAAATTCAATATTTAGATTATTTACTTTTTGGATTACAAACTTTGTGTGATGATTTAGCAAGTTTATCTTACAGAACCAAAGGCGGGCAGAAAGCACCTTTAATCGTAAGAACTAGAGGACATCGATTAGAGGGTATTTGGCATTCTGGATCACCGATAGGAATGATAATTAATTCTTTGAGAGGAATGCACATTTTAGTTCCAAGAAATATGACTCAAGCAGCTGGTTTTTATAATTTATTATTAAAATCTGACGAGCCAGCATTAGTTATTGAATGTTTAAATGGATATCGTTTAAAAGAGCTTTTGCCAGTGAATATTGGAGAATTTACTATTCCTTTAGGAGTTCCAGAAGTTTTAAGAAAAGGGACGGACGTTACTTTGGTTACTTATGGCTCTTGTTGCAGAATTGCGGCAGATGCATGCGAGTTATTAGAACAAGACGGAATTTCTGTTGAATTAATAGATGTTCAAACTTTATTACCATTTGATATTCATCATTCTATTTCAGTTTCTTTAGCAAAAACAAATAAAGTTTTATTTTTGGATGAAGATGTTCCCGGTGGTGCATCGGCATATATGATGCAACAGGTTTTAGAAAAACAAAAGGGATATTATCATTTGGATGTTGCTCCAGCTACATTAACAGCCAAACCACACAGACCAGCTTATGGCACAGATGGAGATTATTTTTCAAAACCTTCTATTGAAGATGTTTATGAAGCAGTTTATGCATTAATGGGAGAATCGGATGTGGCTAAATTTCCAGCTATTTATTAAAAATTAAAATTCGAGTATTTTAAATAATTTTCTGTTGAAAGTTAAAGATGTTAAATCATAAAATTTGGCATCTTTTTTATTTTATATCTTATGTGATACCATGTTTCCCATTTAGATTTTAAAATTATGATAAGAAAATTACTCTTTGCTTTATTGATGCTTTTTACTTCTTTGACTATTAAAGCTCAAAAAATTATTTTTAATCCTCAAGCAGGATTGTATGTTACAAGCATTGCTATAGATGAAAACCCGGTCATTAAGTCAGTAGGGAAAGCAGGTTTCCAGATTGGATTTGATGCAAGAATAGGAGATAGGCTCTATTTGCAACCTGGATTATTTTACACTCAAAGCGAAACCGAATTTAAATTTAAGGACAATTTAGGTGGAGAAATAGTTGAAGGTTATACCCGATCTGGTCTAAAATTAAAAGCTATGGGAGGTTTTAAATTAATAGATACAAACCCACTCGCTTTAAGAATTGCTTTAGGACCAACTTATGACTTTAATTTAAATACCAATGGAAATTCTGTTATCTTAAAAGAAGATGATTTTAATAACGGAACATTAAATTTTGATGCAGCTGTTGGATTAGATGTTTCTATTTTATCTTTTGATTTAGGCTATAGTTATGGCTTTACAGAAGCTTTTGATGATAATAATTTGAACTTAAATCCAAAATACCAATCTTTTTATGTGAGTATTGGAATATTAATTGGAAAATAATTTTTTCAAAATGAATAAAATAAAAAAGCCTCAAGACGAATTAATTTCAAACTTTTTTTATTAAAAATAAACTTTTACTATTGGACAAGCGTGAATTTCAAGAAGGATAATAGTAGAATTTTGCAATCAATAAACATTGCAATCATATTTATAAATTAAAACTTTTTGCAATTAAAGCATTCTTTTTTGAGCAAAATTCCTTTACAGATAAATTCAACTATTATTTCTCGATTTAATTAATTTGATTCCTGCTCAACATTTAGCGGCTTGGGTATTGTAAGGAAATAGCCAATTAACAATGAACTTACTATTGCTGTCGTCATAAATGCAGTTTTTGCATTAAAATGATACCAAATTAGTCCAGTTAGCGAACTTGCTAACATAGTGCAAATGCTTTGAAGTCCCGAATAGGTTCCAATAGCAGTTGCTGTATTTTTCCTGTCTGTAATATTAGAAATCCAAGCTTTTGAAATTCCTTCTGTGGCCGAAGCATAAATACCATACAAAAAGAAAAGTCCGAAAAAGAAATAAAGATTGGAGGTTATAGACATTCCAAAATATACGATTGCAAACAAAGCTAGTCCGAAGATGTAAATTGTTTTTAAACCAAGTCTATCTGCTAAAATACCAATAGGAAAAGCAAACAAAGCATAAATGAGATTGTAAAAAATATAAATGCCAATCACCATGGTATCATCAAGTCCAGATTGCTTTGCTTTGAGTAAAAGAAAAACATCTGAACTATTGAATAAAGTAAAAATGAGAAGTCCGATAACTAACCTTCTATATTCTTTAGGGCTTGTTTTCCAATATTTAAGAAATGAAAAGAAGGGTGTCGATACTTTTGGTCTATTCTCATTAGCTTTTTTTTCTTTTAAATAAAACGTTGCTAATACAGCTAAGAGACCCGGAATAAATGCAATTAGAAATAGTGTTTTGTAGTCTTGAGGAAAATAATATAAATAAACTAATGCTAAAGAAGGACCGATTACAGCACCTAAAGTGTCCATTGAACGGTGAAATCCAAAAACTTTACCTTTTGTTTCTGCCGTTGCTTCATCTGAAAGAATTGCATCTCTTGCACCAGTTCTGATCCCTTTTCCAAAACGATCAATGGTGCGTGCAAAAAAGATCCAAATCGGAAAGATGAAAATAGCCATCATTGGTTTTGAAATAGCACTAAAAGCATAACCAATTTGTACAAACGGAACTCTTTTACCATTGATGTCGGAAAGTTTACCAAAATAACCTTTACTTAATCCCGCTGTAGCTTCTGCAACTCCTTCCAGTATGCCGATAAGTACGATTGAAAAACCAATTGATTTTAAGTAAATCGGCATAATCGGATAGAGCATTTCACTTGCAGCATCTGTAAACAAACTTACAATTGATAAAATCCAAACTGTCCGAGTGATGTATTTCAAAATTTCAAATGAATTTTATAATAGTAAAACCTATGAACGTTGCCAAAAGTCCAATTAAAATGCTTGAAGCTATGTAAAGACTTGCATTCAGAAACAATCCATCTCTTAACATAAAAAATGTTTCGTTGGAGAAAGCAGAAAAAGTAGTAAAGCCACCAATGATTCCAGTTGCCAGAAAAAGTCTCCATTCTTGAGATAGGTTTCCTTTTTCGCTGAGACCAAAAACGAAACCGATTAAAAAACAGCCAATGATATTTACTGCCAAGGTTCCAAAAGGAAAAGATGAAGAAAATTTTGTCTGTATAAATTGAGAAAGTAAATATCTGAGAACTCCACCGATAAAACTACCTGTTCCAATGGCTAAAATTATTTTCATTAGTCGCTAATTCTATTTTTGCATTCGTCAAATATAGGTTTTAGATATGATTTAGAATGATATTAGCAAAAGCTGAGCATTTTATGTAGTCTAATATGGACTTTTATTATTTTAAGTCAAGCTATCAATACTTTAAACATAAAAGCCCCTTATCTAATCAGATAAGGGGCTTTATTTAAAAAGATAAATTTTATTATTTAGTAACTGTCAATTTACCATAAGCTAATACACCCGTATTTGCACTTTGAACTTGGTAAACATAAGTTCCATTGGCTAAATCACTCACAGAAATATCAGTTTTACCTTCAATACCCGTTAAATTTTGGATTCTAACTTTTCTACCCATTACATCAAAAATAGAAACTTGAGCATTTCTAGCTTCGATTGGTAATTGATAAGACAATGTCACCATTTCAGAAACAGGATTTGGATAAGTAGATACAAAGCTGTTTTTAGCATAAGTAGAATTAATGCCAACGGTTCCAAAACCAAGCATATCCAAATTGTTTCTTGGTAAAATTTTTAAGCCTAAATTATTTACAAATAGAATTCCAGAAACGGAAGAAAAATTGTCACCAGCATTTACTTCAATAACTGGAACATTCATAATGCCATCTACATTTGCCCAAATTGGACTATTTACATATGATACATTCAAAGAAGAAAAAGTAGAATCATTTTGTCTGCCTACTAAAACTCTAACAACAGATAATGAATTAGAATCTAAACCGATAGAGTATTCTCCAAAATTGCTTGGAAAATCGACATTTTTACTGAATACCTTTATTTTTTTTGTTGGAGTTTCTTCAAATTTCAACAACATACCTTCATATTTTTCATTATTCAAAAAACTGTAGGTATTAAATGTTGCAGGATTTAAAGATATTGGAATTATGGTGCCAACTCCTGTTTTAGAAACACTACTAATATTTTCTATTTGTGTATTTCCATTTTTTTCTTTTACTATTCCATTAATTACTATTCTATCACCGATAACAAATACGTCTAATAATGAAGAATCAGAACATGAAATACCAGCCCATTCTGTTGAATTTTCCTCTTGAATAAAAACTCTTCCTAAATCAGCTTTGGCGGCAGTTACAATACCAGATACAGAAACATTATTGTTTTCAAATATGGATTTTCCATTGCTATAAGGAGTATATTGTATATCATAAATTTTTAAACCATTATCTCTTACGATATAAAAGAGTGGATTTTCCACAGGAACATTAGGAAATATACTAACCAAAGATCTTTGTGAAGCATCAACTGCTTTTATATAATATTTAACCATTGTGCCATCCGGAAAGGCAGGTATTTTAGCTGAATAAATAGATCCGTTTTTAGCCATATTTACAGAGTCGTAAACTGTATTTAATGCACCGGCAGAATAAAATAATCGAGTATTAGTTAATCCATCTGCATCAGTTATAAGAGCCGTTATTGTGTCATTTTGTGCTGAAGTTGGAATACGAGGAGTATTAATTATATTTGATATTCTAGGATTACTTATTGGTAAATAAACC
>JBBQYA010000090.1:0-10987 GCA_038209155.1 Sphingobacteriales bacterium
AACGGTGTTCTAATTCAAAATCTTCACCCGTTTTTATAGAACGTAACCATACGTTTTTATTTTGATTCCAATCATCAGGATGTATTATTTTTTCCCATCCTCTATTTTTTAATTCATTAAACTCTTTTTTAGTATAATCAAACCATAGTCGATTTAAATAATTGACGTTTCCATCCTTATCGGCTGTCCACATTTTCTGTGGCATGGCATCAGCCATAATTCTAAATTGATTGGCACTCTCTTCTTGAATTTTTTTACCTTTTATTTCTTCTGTAACTTCATATCCAAAAATTAATATTCCATCGATCTTTTTATCGATCGTAAAGATTGGTTGATAAGAAAAATTAAAATAACATAACTCTGGTTCTAAATCTTTTCCACGAACAAGAGTTGCGGGTGTTTCTACCCCTACATACGTTTCTCCTGTAGAGTAAACATTATCTAAAATTTTGTCAAAACCTTGACCAATTAATTCTGGTAGAGCTTTTAGCATAGGCTTTCCGATAAGTTCTCTGTCACCAAATATTTTTTGATAGGATGGGTTTACCAATTCGTAAATATAAGTAGGACCTTTTAATGTACAGATAAATGCAGGTGCATTGATGTATAAATTTTGTATCATTTCTGCATTCTGTTCCAATAGTTTTCTGGACGAAACTAACTCGGTAACATCATAACCAAATAGCAAAACTCCTGAAACATCTCCGCTATCATTTTTGATAGCTTGCAAATGTAAATTAATATAAATCTGTTCTAATTTTCCCTTTTTCTGCTCTATTTTTGTTGGTATTTCTGAACCTGTAAATCCTATAGATGTTTGATATACCTTATCCACTATTTCTACAAATTCCTGCCCCATTAATTCTGGAAGGGCATCCATCATCTTTTTACCTAAAATTTCCCGATTGCCAATTAATTTTTTGTACATGGTGTTTGCAAATTCAAAAATATGATCGGGACCTTGTAAAATCACAAAGAAAGCGGGAGCCTCTGTAAAATAATTGTTTAATAATTGGTTTTGCTGAAAAATTCCTTTGGCCGTTTTAGCTAATTTAAATTCTTCTGTTTTTCGTAAAGTGATATCCTCAATAGCAAGTAAAATTAATTGTTCTCCATTTTCTCTATTTATTGGTTGTATGTTAAAACAAATTGTTCGATTACCAATGACTGGAAATAAAAAATTAACTTCTATTTCTTTCATTTTCTCTTTACCCTTTTGTATTTTTAATAATTCCTTCTTTAATTCTGGAATGTTCCAACCATTATCATTTAAATCAAAAAGTATTGTTCCAATAGTCTCACTTTCAATTAGTTTAAAAGTTTTATAAAATGATTTATTAGCGCTTTTGATTTTATAGTTTTTACCTAAAACTAATAATGGCTCGTGTAGAATTGATATAGTTGCTTCTGAAAAAAGCCGGGTTTGATTTATTTCGTCATTCTTGATATACAGTTCTTGATTTACAGTAATTAGTTCCTCATTGGTACTAAGTAATTCTTCTTTGCTCGTTTCTAATTCTTCGTTTAAACTTTGTAATTCCTCACTGCCACTTAGTAGTTCTTCATTTGAGCTTTGCAATTCTTCATTAGAAGCCTCTTGGTCTTCCGTCAAACTTCGCATGTCTTCTCTTGCTTGCGCTAATTCGTTTTCTAATTGCAGGATTCTTACTTCTTTTTCATTCGTTATTAGTTTATTTTTAGGGGAATCATTTTTAGTTTTTTTATTTTGAATTTTGTCAATTATATTTTGATCATTAAAAAGAATAAGAAAATGTAAATCAATGGTATTTAATAAAGGAATCACTTCTATTGTTATCCATTTTTTTCCATTATCAATAGTAATATCTTCTTTTTTATAAGGTTCACCGTTTGTTTTTACTTTATGTAAGGCGTTTCTAATTTCAAATGCCAATCCATCTTTAGCCATTTTCAATACATTTAAACTTGCTTTTCCTGGAGATGGCTCTAGGTACTTTCCAGTTAAACCTCTAAATTGTACGATATCATATTGTTCATTAACAATTACACCAACGGGAGTATATTTTGCTAATAAAATATCATCTGCATTTTTTTGAAAATCTTCTGTTTTTCCTTCTTTAATTTTCGCAGAATCTTTTTTATCATTAGTTGGGGATTCGTTTTTTTCGCTAGCTATATGTGAAAAATTACTTGATAATGATTTTCTAGTATAAAACTTATCTTTTTTGCCAAATTGAGTAAATAATTCTGGCGCGCTTCCTGTTGATTCGGATTTTCCAAGCCATAAGTACCCTTTTTCTATCAATGCATAATGAAATATGGTCAATGCTTTTTTCTGAAGAAATGGTTCTAAATATATTAAAGCATTGCGGCATGTAATTAAATCCATTTTGGCAAATGGTGGATCTTTAATAAAATTATGAGTGGCAAAAATACACATGTCTCTAATTTCTTTTTTCACTTGATAATTTCCATCTGTTTTATCAAAATATTCTTGTAGCCTAAAATCAGAAACACCGTCCAATTCTTTGTTAGAATATATCCCAGTTCTTGCAATTTTTATTGATTTATCAGATAAATCAGTTGCAAAAATTTGAACTTTACCGTTTTGTATTTTATTTTTTAAAAAATATTCATAGGAAAGAATTGCAATAGAATATGCTTCTTGACCCGTAGAACAACCCGCAACCCATACTCTTAAAGGATTTATTGTTGTTTTATTTTTGAAAATTAAAGGAAAGATATTTTCAAATAATATTTCAAAAGACGTGGAATCTCTAAAAAAACTAGTAACTGAAATTAATAAATCGTAAAATAAAATGTCTAGTTCTTTTTTATTTTTATTTAAATAGTGAAAATATTCGATTACAGATTCTAAATGAAGAATTAGTAATCTTCTGATAATTCTTCTGCGGATAGTGGTTTGTTTATAGAAGTTAAAATCTGCTCCATTTTTTGTTTTAATTAAAGCCAAAATTTGTCTAAAACCATCTTCATTCAACTTATCTTTAGTCTTGTTTTCATCTTCATTAATTGTTTGATTTAAACAATTTTGAAGTTCCAACAATTTACTTGGGATTCTTTCAGGAGGTAAAATAAAATCAACAACATTTGCATTAATTGCATTTTGCGGCATTCCTGTGTAACCAGCGGATTCAATATTTTGAGCAAAAGTAAGTCCACCATTATCTTTTATATCTTTCAAACCTAGGGTTCCATCGGCTCCATTTCCTGATAAAACAATTCCAATTGAATGACTTTGATGCACTTCTGCCAAAGAAGAAAAGAATATATCAATTGGCAAATTTAATCTTTCGGATGTTAGTCTTGGACTTAACTGCAAAATTCCATCCGTAGCAACCAACATTTTATTGGAGGGAATTACGTAAATGTGATCTGGAATAACTTTCACATTATCGCTTATTTCTACAACCGGAATTTTAGTAATTCTTTGTAGAATTTCAGGTAAAGCACTATCATATTCTGGATGCAAGTGCTGGACAAGGATATAAGCCATTCCAGAATCACCAGAAATATTTGATATTAATTTTTTAAATGCTTCTAAACCTCCCGCAGAAGCTCCAATTCCTACAACAGGAAAAAGATTTTGGGAAAGTATTTTAGGTTTTTCAATATCTGATTCAGACATGGTGATTTTGTTATTTAATCTTTTTATCGCCGTTGCCAAAGAAGTATAAATTTTTAAGTAATTAAAGATACCTTTTTAAAAGCCAAAACAAGGATAATTAAAAATGCGAATAGGTTTATAATTTAAATAAAAATCATGCCCACACGGCAAACGATCATAAAAGGAGAACAGAAAAATTCATAGTGGTGGAAATTGCTCAAAAATTGAGAATAAATATTTAAAGCATTAAATAAGCCGATTTTTATTAATTTTAGATTCTGGGGAATTATCTCCAGAGCAAAGTGGATGGATAATAAATTGAGGCTATTTATAATTGATGATGATCTGGATGATTGCGAACTATTTTGTGAAGCGGTTTCGGACAGTTTTAATTCTGCAGAATGTTTTACTGCTTATAATGGTGATGATGCATTGCGAAAACTTAGAAATGGAATGCCAAATTTGCCAGACTTTATTTTCTTGGACTTAAACATGCCCAAAATGGATGGAAGAGAATGTTTAATCGAATTAAAAAAGGATGAGAAATTAAAGAAGATTCCAGTAATTATTTTTTCTACCTTTTTATCACAAACAGACAAAGATGAAACAAAAAATCTAGGGGCTTTGAAATTTATAACTAAACCTACTAGTTTCCAAGAATTAATAAACGAAATAAAATGTGTTGTAGTTGAAAATTGGGCCCATAATTCTGATTTTGACAATTAAAATTAATTCTTTACAGAAAGTTTAATTGATATTTTAAAATATAATAAACAGGTAAACTAAAATTAGCATAACTTTTTTAAAGTTTATTAGGTCAAAATAATTTTAAAGAATATTTAATGACTCAAGATTCCATCCGATTAAATAAATACATAAGTGAAACTGGACTTTGCTCGAGGCGAGAAGCAGATAAATATATTATTCAAGGAAGCGTTTTTATCAACGGCAAAAAAGCAATTATTGGGGATCAGGTCAAAGTTGGCGACCGAGTCAGAGTGAATGGCAACGATTTAGAACCACGACAAGGAGAAGATTTAGTTTTTATAGCGTTTAATAAACCAGTTGGAGTAACTTCCACTTCAGAAGAAAATGTACGAAATAATATTGTTGATTTTGTTAATCACAGTACGCGTATTTTTCCTATCGGCAGATTAGATAAAGATTCTCAAGGATTAATTTTTTTAACTAATAATGGAGATATAGTTAATAAAATATTGCGTGCAGGAAATAAGCATGAAAAAGAATATTTAGTCACAGTAAATAAAGCATTAAATGATTCGGTAATAACAGGAATGGCTGCTGGAGTACCTATCTTGGGTGTGGCAACTAAGAAATGCAAAATCATTCAAGAAAGTGCAATTACGTTTAGAATTATTTTAATCCAAGGGCTCAATAGGCAAATAAGAAGAATGTGCGAGCATTTTGATTATGAAGTTGTGAAATTGGAACGGATACGAATTATGAACATTACACTGAAAGGTTTACCAATTGGAGAATGGAGAGATCTTTCTGAAGTGGAATTAAAAAGTATTGATCGATTAATAAAAAATTCTAATTCAGACAAAGTAAAAAGAGAAAAAGATAATTTTATTCCAGAAAAAGAAAGCAAAAACAATAAGGATAATAGAAATTCAAAAAAGAATTCTTTTGACAAATTAAATAGTGCATCATCTAATAGGAAAATAAATAATTCTGAAAAATCAGAAAGAAACAATCCCGATAAAAGGAAAAAAGGAACTTTTGGAAATAGTACTAAAAAAACTGGTGGCAGAAGTTTTGGGAAAAGATAGCTTGGTTTTTTAATCAAATACAGATGTTTTATTCTTTAAAATGTAGTATCATGTTTTTGTTTATCAAATAAGAAATGAATTAGAATTAATAACGAAAATTATTTTTTAACCTTTTTTTGTTCTCAATCTTTTGCCCCATTTTATTCCTTCAAACCAAATGACAGATAAGAAACCAGTTACCATACAAATGAATAATTGAGTGAAACTGATTATTTGAAAACCAAAGAATTTTGTAAAAGGTTGTACAAAAATAATAAGACCAGAAATTAAAATGGTGATAAGAATGATTAGTAAAACCAAATTGTTCTTATACTTTATAGTGGTGAGAATAGAATAGTAAAAAGACCGGTTTACTAGGGTTAAAAAAATATTGGCAGCAATTAAAACAGTGAAAACCATCGTTCTTGTGAGTACTTCATCGTACCCTTTGTTTACAGAATATTGATAGATAAACAACGTGCCTAAAGTAATTATTAGCCCTTGTATAATGCTTATAATTAGTTCTTTCCAATCAAAAAAGTTTGTTGTAACTGGTCTTGGTTTTTGAAGCATGGTATTTTTTTCCATCGGCTCATTTTCATAAATGATGGAACAGGTTGGCCCCATTATTAATTCTAAAAAAATGATGTGCAAAGGCGAAAAAATATTTGGATAAATCCAGCCTAATGCTAATGGAATAAAAACGGTAAGGATGATTGGTATATGAATAGAAATAATGTATTGAATGGCTTTTTTTAAATTGGCATAAATTCTTCTACCAATCGCTACCGCATCTACCATTTCGGATAAATCATCTTCTAATAAAATTAGCGAAGCTGCTTGTTTGGCTATTTCTGTTCCCTTTTTTCCCATAGCTATTCCAATGTGAGCAGCTTTTAGTGCAGGTCCATCATTTACTCCATCACCTGTCATGGCTACAATTTGTTTTTGCGCTTTCAAGGCATTAATAATTTTCAACTTAGCTTCGGGAAACATGCGTGTGAAAATGTTTGTATCCATTACTGCTTTTTCTAAAGCGGCATCCTCTAATTTCATTAAATCCTCGCCAGTTATGCTTTTTTCATATCCTGTAAACCCAACTTCTTTTGCAATGGAAGTAGTAGTTTCTGCATTATCGCCTGTTATTATTTTTACAGCAATCCCTGCTGCATAAAAATCATTAAACACCTTTTGAATATTTTTCTTTGGTGGGTCGTAAAAGGCTATAATTCCTTTAAAAGTAAATTGCAATTCCTGCTGTGTTTCAGGAAAATTATTGCCAGATATATTATTTTCTCCTACAGCTAAAACTCGATAACCTTCGGTGGTTAGAGTTTTAATGGCATCATCTATTTTTTGTTTTTCTATTTTGGATAAATTTGAAACCGCCATTATCGCTTCTGGTGCACCTTTGGCAGCAATAATGCGTTTACCATCTCCATCTTCGAAAACATGAGTCATCATTGGAGGTTTGCCACTTAGTGGATATTCATGAATTAGTTTAAAATCTGGCCGTTCATCAGCATTCTTTAAATCGCTGTAAGCCTTGTGCAATGCCAATTCCATTGGGTCAAAAGGAATAGGTTCACTTGCCCACATGGAAAGTTTTATCAATTCTTTTTCTTCATCATTTAAATCATCATTAGGGTTTTTTATTTTTTGTGTGTTGAGTGCAAATATTTTCGCCAAACTCATTTTATTTTCTGTGATTGTACCAGTTTTGTCTGTACAAATAACTGTAGCACTTCCTAATGTTTCCACAGTTTTCATTTGCTTAACTACAATACCCAATTTCATTAAACGCCAAGCACCCAATGCCATAAAAGTGGTGAATGCAACTGGAATTTCTTCGGGCAAAATACTCATAGCCAGAGTCAGAGCTTTCAGTAAACTATCTAATAAATTATAAGAACGGAAATAATTTATTGCCCAAACAATTAAGAAAACGATGGTTCCGACAATCACCATCTTCTTTACAAAATTGTTAATTTGTAATTCTAAAGGTGTTTTTTCTTCTTTAATACTTTCTAAACTTTTGCCAATTTTTCCTAATTTGGTTTCATTGCCAATGTTTGAAACTTTTGCAATGGCCAATCCGCTTGCAACCGTTGTACCTGAATAAATAGAATTATCTTCACTCGTTTTATCTTTAAAAACAGAAAAAGATTCACCAGTAAGGATAGATTCATTTACAGAAAAATCGTTTGAATGAACAATTACAGCATCTGCAATAATGGAAGTTCCTTCTTCCATTATTATACTATCTCCAACTACAACATCTTCACTTTTTATTTCTTCTATTTTGCCATTCCTTATCACTTTGCAATTTGCCTGAGTGAAGGTTTTTAATTTTTCTAAAGCGTTTCGGCTTCTTGAATTTTGGTATAAAGAAATGGTAGCTACCAATATAATTGCACCTGCAAGGAAAACTGCATCGCCTGTTTGTCCACTAATGAAATAAATTAGAGATGCTACCAATAGTAAAATAACCATTGGTTCTTTTGCAAGACTTTTTAGGGCCTCTAGAAATCCATTTTCTTTTTTGTAGGCTAATTTATTTTGTCCATGTTTTTCTCTAGAGATTTTTACTTCTTCGCTGGTTAAGCCTTTTATGTTAAAGGTGTTTGAGTGCATCGCTTCAATTAACTTTATCAATGATCCGCCCATCTTCCATTTCAATAATTCGATGGGTTTTGGCTGCAAATTCATTGTCGTGTGTAACAATGAGTAACGATTGGCTATAGACTTCGGCGAGTTCTTTGAAAATCTCAAAAACCATTTCGCCATTTTTTTTGTCAAGATTTCCAGTTGGCTCATCGCCCATAATGATAAGAGGATCATTGATAAGGGCACGAGCTATAGCCACACGTTGTTTTTCTCCACCCGAAAGTTGATTAGGTTTTTTAAGTGCTTTCTCTTTTATTCCCAATATTTTCAGCTTTTCATAAGCTTTACTTTCGATTTCTTTAATTGAAAATTTTCCAGCTTTTTCTCCTGGCAACATTACGTTTCGCAAAACAGAAAACTCATTAAGTAAATAGTGAAATTGAAATACAAAACCTATTTTTTCATTTCTTATTTGCGCTAATTCTACTTCTTTTTTTTGGCGCATATTTATTCCGTCAATTTTTAAATCGCCTTCATAATCGGTATCCATTGTAGATAAAATATAAAGCAAGGTAGATTTGCCGCAACCCGATTTGCCAATTATAGAAGCAAATTCGCCTTTTACAAGCGAAAACACAATATCATCTAATACTTGCACCCGAATTGGGTCTTCAAAATATTTTTTGATATGAATGGCTTCTAATACTGTGTTGTTCATTTTATTTTCCTCGTATGATGATTACTGGATCTATTTTACTGGCTTTACGAGCCGGAAAATAACCAGCCAAATAGGTAGTTACGATAGAAAATATAGCTCCAATAACATAAAAAACAGGATTGTAATTGATTGGATAAGTTTTAATGGTTGGCAATGAAGCGGTTTCAAATGGTATTTGCCCAATGAATGCTGACAAACCGAAGCCAAGTAGTAATCCAAGCAAACCTCCGAAAATTCCAATAGTGAGAGCAATGGCAATAAATATCAGTTTTACATCTCTACCTGAAAATCCTGTGGCTTTTAGTATAGCAATTGAATCCATCTTTTCATAAATCATCATATTCAAAATATTGTAAATACCAAAGCCTGCCACAATTAGTAATGTGACTCCAACGGCATAAGAAATGATAGTTCTTACAGAACTTCCTGTTTCAAATTGCGAATTGGCGGTTTGAATATCTATTGCGTCTACTTCATACAATTGTTGATATTCTTTAGCAACATTTGGAGATAGCAAAATATCGTTTAGTTTTATTTGAATATCGGTAATGTAATTGTTGCTTTCGCCTAATAGTTTTTGAGCAGATGCAATGGAGGTATAGCTCTGCACTTTATCAATTTCTAAAATACCAGATTGAAAAATTCCTATTACTTTGAGTTGCAACTGATCTCCTTTGGAGGTAGTAATTTGAATAATATCGCCAACGTTTACCAACATTGTTTCGGCAACACCTTTGCCTAAAATAATACTGTTAGGTATATTCTTTAAATTCATATAATTTCCTTCAACCACATAGCTTTCAAAAGAGAATAATTTGTTTTCTTCTTCAACATTAATTCCGTTTACAACCCCAGTAAGGTTGGTGGTGCCTACATTGTAAAATATAGGTGCTAATATTTTCTGGGCAATGCCAAGTACACGAGGATCTTTGTTCAGTGCTTCAATAATTGCAACACTATTATGTATTTGTGGTAATTGATTGCTGGGTTTTACAGAGCTTATAAAATTGTATTGCTTATGGTTTTTTGAATAGAGACTTATGGGTTGATTTTCTGCCGATTTTATTTCGTTGTACAGTCGTATATGAGGTGTGCGGTTAAGGATAAGTCCATCCAGCAAATCATTAAGTCCCGACATAAAACTGAGCAAAGCAATAAACATGGTAATTCCAAAAGTTACACCGACAGCTGCTACTAGGGTTTGTTTCCATCGCGCCATTAAGAGTGAAAAAGAAACTTCGTACAATAGTTTTATATTCACTTGACGGGGTTTATTAATTCATCATTTGCATCTAAACCACTAAGTATTTCTACCATTTGATAATCTTTAAGTCCGGTTTTAATCACTACTTTTTTACCATTGCTTTTAACAACTGTCGAGTCGTTGAGCAATAAATTTCTAGGTATTAACAGGGCTTTTTGTTTGGTTTGAATTATAATGTTTGCTTCGAAACTAATAAAGGGATACAACTTTTTGGGTGGGTTTACAAAAAATGCTTTTACTAAAAATGTTTTACTCCGTTCGTTCATCATTGGCGATATGTTATCTACTTTTGCTTCATACACTTTGCCCTTATAACTATCCATTGTAATCAAAACTTTTAATCCCTTTTTTATTTTAAATATATCGTATTCGTCTACCTGCATTTCTAAAATAAATTCCTTCCTATCTCCAATTAATGCAAGTGGAGTTTTTAAATCTATCGCATCTCCTTTTTCTTTATAAAGTTTATACACAGAGCCATTTATTTCGCTTTTTATAGTAAAATTACTTACTTGTTTTTGGGATATTTCTAAATTGTTTTTTGATTGATTTGCAGTAAAATTAAGTTGCTTATTCAACTCATTTAATTTAATAACAGCAGTTTCATAAGCCGTTTTTGTGCTTTCATAAGCTATTTCGCGTTGTTCTAATTCCACCTTACTGCCTATATTTTGTTGCCACAAATTTTGTTGTCTGGTTAGTAGCAATAAATCATTTTTCATTTTACTATTTAGCAAACTTATTTGTTGTTTGGCTTCGTTTATTTTGCCTTGGTTGGCAGCCAAAGCAGTATATTTATTGGTTAATGCAGCATTTTCTTGATTCATTTCCTGCAATTCATTATCAATAGACAAAAGAGAGTCACCTATTTTTACCAAATCGCCCTCCTTTACATAAACCTTCTGTATAATGCCATTCACGGTTGCAAACGCTTGATATTGTTGTTTGCTTTTAATCATACCTGAAGCGTAAACTGATTCTGAAATGGACGAAACCGTAGGTTTTATTTTTTCTTCTTT
>JBBQYA010000091.1:0-10952 GCA_038209155.1 Sphingobacteriales bacterium
TAACGAATTTTATATCAAAAGCAACCTTTTGAAAAAATGTGCAAAACCTAAATCGGTTTTAAGCTTAAATTTTCTATTTTTGCATCCCGTACACAAGGCATTCATTTAATTATACAAATTGCTTTGATCAAATACATTTACATTTAATCAATGACCAAGTACATCTTTGTTACGGGCGGAGTTACTTCATCACTAGGAAAAGGAATAATATCTGCATCTCTCGCTAAATTACTTCAATCTAGAGGCTATAGAGTTACTATCCAAAAATTTGATCCTTATATAAATATTGATCCTGGAACGCTAAATCCTTATGAGCATGGCGAATGCTATGTAACTGAAGATGGTGCAGAAACAGATTTGGATTTAGGTCATTATGAGCGATTTCTAAATGTACCAACTTCACAAGCCAATAATATTACAACTGGCAGAATTTATCAGAATGTTATAAATAAAGAACGAGCTGGTGTTTTCTTAGGCAAAACTGTTCAAGTTATTCCACACATAACCGATGAAATCAAACACAATATTCAGCTTTTAGGAGAAAATAATGAGTTTGATATTGTAATTACAGAACTGGGCGGAACGGTAGGTGATATTGAATCATTGCCTTACATAGAAGCTGTCCGTCAATTTAAATGGGAATTAGGTTCTAGTAATGCAATAGTTATTCATCTAACCTTAATTCCCTATTTGTCTGCTGCTGGAGAATTAAAAACTAAACCTACTCAACACTCTGTAAAAATGTTGTTGGAGTATGGAATTCAGCCCGATATTTTAGTTTGCCGAACAGAACATCCTTTAACTATTGATATTAGAAAGAAAATAGCTCTTTTTTGTAATGTGAATTTAAATGCAGTTGTGGAATCAATTGATGCTTCTACAATTTATGATGTTCCTTTATTAATGTTGAAAGAGCAATTGGATAAAACGGTTTTAACTAAATTGAAACTACCATTGAAAAATGATCCAGATTTGACTAGCTGGAAAGCATTTTTGGGTAAACTAAAAAATCCAACCTCTGAAATAAAAATTGGTTTAGTAGGAAAATATGTAGAACTACCCGACGCCTATAAATCTATCACCGAATCTTTTATACATGCAGGAACAGTAAATGAGTGCAAAGTAAAAGTAGAATGCATACAATCTGAGTATTTAAATGAAGAGGATATTAAGGAAAGATTGAGTCATTTGCATGGAGTTTTAGTTGCGCCAGGTTTTGGTAGCAGAGGATTGGAAGGTAAAATAGCTGCTATAAAGTACATTAGAGAAAACAATATTCCATTTTTAGGTATATGTTTAGGAATGCAATGTGCTGTGATAGAATTTGGCAGAACCGTTTTAAAACTAAAAGGAGCGAATTCTACAGAAATGGATCAAAATACTACGAATCCAGTAATCGGGATGATGGAGGAGCAGAAAAAAGTGGTAAACAAAGGTGGAACTATGAGATTGGGTGCTTATCCTTGCGAATTAAAAAAAGGAAGTAAAGCGGCCGCTATTTATGGTAAATCTAAAATTTCTGAACGACATAGACATCGTTATGAATTTAATAATCAATATTTTGATGCCTATAATGAAGCAGGATTACAAGCTACAGGAATCAATCCAGCAACTGGTTTGGTAGAAATCGTGGAATTAAAAAATCACCCATTTTTTATTGGAGTGCAGTTTCACCCAGAATTAAAAAGTACAGTGGCCAACCCACACCCACTATTTGTAAAATTTATAGAAGCTTGCAAAATTTATAAAGCAAGTGATAAAGCAGTAAAATTAAAAAAATGAGCAAAGAAGCTCTGAATTAAACGTTAATGGATAAAAATACAACGACCGGTCTTTTATTGATTGGTGCAATATTATTAGGATTTAGTTATTTCACTTCACCTAGTGAAACAGAAATTAAAGAACTTCAACGGAAAGAAGATTCTGTTAAATTATCAAAAGTAAAGCCTGCAAAACTTGAACTTATTAAAAAAGATTCTGTGTCAAAAGCAGAAGTTTTAGAGAAACAAACTATTGCAAGTAGCGCATTCAAAACTGATAGTAATGCAAAAGAAGAAAGTTTTGTTATTGAAAATGAAAAACTCAAACTTACAATCGGCAGTAAAGGAGCACAAATAATATCTGCTGAACTTAAAGGCTATAAAACCTACGATGGTAAGCCATTAAATTTATTAAACAATTCTACTAACAAATTTGGATTTAGCCTTCCCACAGATAGGGAAATGCTTGTTACTTCTTCAAGAATTTTTACCAAATCATCAACTGGAAGCGATAAAAATAAATTATCTTTTAAACTTGGAGTATCTGACAATCAATATATTGAATATTTATATCAATTAAATCCAGATTCCTATATGGTGGATTTGGATGTGAACTTGGTAGGATTAAAAGGACTATTAAAAACAGGTGGCTCAGCTATAGATTTGAATTGGATAGCTACCATACAGCAAACTGAAAAAGATTTTAAAACCGAACAGCAGTATTCAGGTGTATATTATCGAACTTCAGGGGGAGATTTAGACAATTTGCCAGTAGCTGAGGATCAGACCAAAACATTAAAAGAGTCGGTAAAATGGATTTCTTTTAAGCAACATTTTTTCACAACTGTATTAATTGCGAAAGATAGCATCAAAGAAACAACTCTAACAACTAGCACTTCCATTGATTCTGGTGCAATAAAAAATTTCAATGCAAAATTGCAGTTTCCATTAAGCTCTGCGGCAAATCAGACTATTGGATTACAATTATTTATTGGTCCTAATAAATATTATACCCTCAATAATTATAATTTAGATTTAGAAAAACAAATCAATTTAGGTTGGGGACCATTAAAATATATAAACAGATGGGCCGTTTTGCCAGTTTTTAATTTTCTAAGTGGTTTCAATTTAAATTATGGAATCATCATTTTGGTATTAACCATATTATTGAAAGTGGTATTGCTTCCGTTGACATTCAAATCTTATATATCAACTGCTAAAATGCGAGTATTGAAGCCAGAAATGGATGAGATAAAAGCAAAAATTGGAGAAGACGATCCAACAAAATTACAACAAGAATACATGAAATTGTACAAAAAAGCTGGTGTGAACCCGTTAGGAGGTTGTTTACCACTTTTATTACAAATGCCAATTCTTATTGCATTTTTCAACTTTTTCCCAACATCAATAGAACTAAGGCAACAGGGTTTTCTTTGGGTGAACGATTTATCGACTTATGATTCTATTTGGGATTTTGGAAATGTACCCATTATCGATTTTATCTACGGAAACCATGTAAGTTTAATGTGTTTATTAATGACTGCCTCCACCCTACTTTACACTCGAATGAATAATCAGATTTCTGGTGTTACTGGTCAAATGAAATGGATGGGTTATTTAATGCCAGTTATGTTTATGGGTTTTTTAAATAGCGTTTCTTCTGGATTAAACTATTATTATTTCTGCGCAAATATGATCACGTTTGGACAGCAATATTTAATCAAGAATTTTGTAAATGAAGATAAACTTCATGCTCAAATTCAAGAAAACAAAAAGAAACCCGAGGGGAAAAAATCTACTTTTATGAAGAAATTGGAAGAAGTAACCAAAGCTCAACAACAAAAGAAAGCTCACGAAGCCAAAAAATTGAAATAGGGAATTTTAAATAAATCTTTGGTTTTCAATAAATTAAAATTGAAATTTCATAAAAAAGTCCAATATCTCAAATAGAAGTTATTGGACTTTTTGAATTTTAAAAGAATTACTAAAAGTGATTTGAAATTGTTTTAATAAGATTTAGTCTAAAAAATATCAATCCGGAATTGCTAATAACCTTTCGATTTTCTTAGTAATTTTAGAACTAGTAGGCTTGGTAAATGGATAGAAAAAATCTACCACTTCTCCTTTTTTATTAATTAAAAATTTGTGGAAATTCCATCTGGGAGTAGAGGAAACTTTACCATTCAATTGTTTATTGGATAAGAATTTAAACAAGTCATGAGCATAATTTCCTCGTACCCGAACTTTATCGAAAATTGGAAATTTGACACCAAAATTCACAAAACAAAATTTTGCTAAATCCGATTTTTCTAGCGGTTCTTGACTTCCAAAATCATTAGACGGAAATCCTAAAACAATAAAGCCTTGGCTTTTATATTTTTCATAAATTTCTTCTAATTCTTGTAATTGTGGAGTAAAACCACATTCTGAGGCGGTATTTACGATCATGATTACTTGATCTTTATACTCTGTCAATGGTATGGAAACACCAGTTATGGTTTTCACTTCTATGTCGTAAATATTTTGAGTCATATTAATTTTGAGATTGTATGATTGATTCTATGTCGCGATCGGTTTGCAAGTCATAAGGAGTTTTGAGATTGGATCCAAAAATTCTAGCTAAAGATTGCCACATAAAAGCAGAAAAATTTCCGTTGTAATCTTTTAGTAACTCATATCCGGTATTTCCTGTTTCGCGATCAAGTAATTTAATTAAAATTTTTCCTTGGGTAATAGTTAAATTTTTTAAATCCTCTTCAAATCTATCCTTGATTTCTTTTTCAGTTCTTTTAATCAAAGCTTTCTGAACTCTTTTATCTGTTGTGAGAGAAAGTTGATATTCCAATTGCCGGAATTTTTCGCCTGCAATTTTTGCATAAGGAAGTACTTTCAACACATCTCGTCGAAGTTTGGTAAACTTAATTTCATCTTTTTTACTTTTGAAAATGCGTAAATCGATGATTGTAATGGGCGAAAGGATTTTATGAGGCAGTGTGTCTTTACCTATAATATATGCCGCAACTCTAATGGAGTCGACAAAAACGCTATTTGCGAATAGGCAAGAAGCATTTAAAAACAGAATAGAAAAAAAAACTGTTTTCATTATTTAAGTTGTCAAAATTATTAAACTACACAAAGAGAACAAAAGTATGTATTCGTTTAAAATATTATTTATAAAAAAACTCTTTAATCGAATATAAAAATTGAAATTGTCAGAGATTTTATGATATTGTATTCATATTGGGAAAAAATAAATGGATGAGGTTATTATAGATCTGGATTTAGAAAAGAAGGAAATTCTTAAACGCTATCGTGCTCTTTTGCGTGCGTGTAAGTCTTCTATGCAAAAGGGTGATAAGCGGCAAATCAGACTTGCATTTGATATGGCTTTGGAAGGTCATAAAAATATGCGTAGAAAATCGGGGGAGCCATATATTTTTCATCCGATAGCAGTAGCGCAAATTGCAGCAGAAGAAATTGGATTGGGAACAACTTCTATTGTTTGTGCCCTGCTGCACGATGTGGTGGAAGATACAACCTTGACTTTGGAGGATGTAGAAAGAGAATTTGGCAAAAAGACCGCAACTATTATAGATGGATTAACCAAAATAGCTGGAGTTTTTGATAGTTCAAGTTCCATACAAGCGGAGAATTTTAGAAAAATGCTGCTTACTCTTGCAGATGATGTTAGAGTAATTTTAATAAAACTAGCAGACAGGTTGCATAATATGCGAACCATGGATTATATGCCTAGGGATAAGCAGTTAAAAATTTCTTCTGAAACTGTTTATCTATATGCTCCATTGGCTCACAGACTTGGTTTATATAGCATAAAATCCGAATTGGAAGATCTTTCCATGAAGTACACTGAAACGGCTACTTATAAATTCATTGCTCAAAAACTAGTTGATACCAAAGCTGAACGAAATAAATTTATTCGTGAATTTATTACTCCAGTAGAAAATGAATTGCAAAAACAAGGATTAAAGTTTAAGGTATTAGGCAGACCTAAATCCATCAATTCTATTTGGAGTAAAATGAAAAATCAAGGAATACCTTTTGAAGAAGTGTATGATTTGTTTGCTATCAGAATTATTTTGGATAGTGTGATTGAAAATGAAAAATCAGATTGTTGGAAAGCTTATTCTGTGGTTACTAATATTTACAGACCGAATCCAGATCGTTTGCGAGATTGGGTTAGCAGTCCAAAAGGAAATGGATATGAATCGTTACATACCACTGTAATGGGCACTGGAGGAAACTGGGTAGAAGTTCAAATTCGATCTGAGCGGATGAACGAAATTGCCGAAAAAGGCTTTGCAGCTCATTGGAAATACAAAGAATCTACTGTTGATAATGGTTTAGATAAATGGATTCAAGAAGTGAGGGAGATGTTGAGCAATCCAGAAGCAAATGCTTTGGATTTTATAGATGAGTTTAAAATGAATCTTTTTTCGGATGAGATATTCATTTTCACCCCGAAAGGAAATTTGGTTAAATTGCCAACTGGAGCCACAGCATTAGATTTTGCATTTGAGATTCATTCAGATATTGGATTGAAATGTATTGGAGCCAAAGTAAATCATAAACTGGTTCCACTAAGTCATAAACTCCAAACTGGAGATCAAGTGGAAGTAATAACTTCAAGCAAACAAACTCCAAAAGAAGATTGGCTTAATAACGTAATTACCGCAAAGGCAAAATCAAAAATAAAAAGCTCTTTAAAGGATGTTCGCAAAAAAGTTTCCGATGAAGGAAAAGATTTGCTGGAACGAAAAATGAGATCGCTAAAAATTCCATTTAATACGATAAATATTCAAAAAATAAGTTACTTCTTCAAAATTCCAACCACAATAGATCTTTATTATAAAGTGGCAATGGGAGAAATAGATAACCGAGAATTAAAAGAATATATCGCTGCTGAACGATCTATTGAAATCAAAACTCCAGAAAAAATCGATCCGAATAATGTTGAAAATCTTTTAAAAAAGGTAAAAAACACGGATGCAGGTATGTTGGTTATTGGAGAAGACCAACAAAAATTAGATTACAGAATCGCTACTTGTTGCAACCCAATACCTGGAGATGATGTTTTTGGATTTATATCGGTAAGCGAAGGCATTAAAATACATAGAACTAATTGTCCAAATGCAGCTAAACTGATGTCAAGTTTTGGATATAGGATAATAAAGGCAAAATGGACGAATCAAAAAGAAATTGCTTTTCTTACGGGAATAAAAATTACAGGAATTGATGATGTAGGAGTAATTAACAATATTACTAAAGTCATTTCCAATGATTTAAAAATAAATATGAGATCCATAACAGTGGATAGTGACGATGGAGTTTTTGAAGGTTCTATTATGGTTTATGTAAACGATACAGATCATTTAAATAACTTAATCAAAAAATTAAAATCGGTAAGCGGAATATTATCTGCCAACAGATTTGACATTGGATAATATCTAATAATTGTGGAAAGAGCTTCCATTATTTTAATAATTTTACAAATAATTAATTGCAGATGCCAACACCCGAAACCATAAACATAGTTAAGAAAATATTTGAAGCTTACTTAGAGAATAAAAATCTCCGAAAAACTCCTGAACGTTTTGCAATTCTGGAAGAAATCTATAGCAGATCTGATCATTTTGATGTAGAATCTCTATACATCCACATGAAAAACAGAAAATACAGAGTTAGCAGAGCAACTGTTTATAACACTTTAGAAATATTAGTGAATTGCGATTTGGTTACCAAGCACCAGTTTGGAAGAAACATGGCTCAATTCGAAAAATCGTATGGATATAAGCAGCACGATCATATAATATGTATGGACTGCGGTAAAGTAGTTGAATTTTGCGATCCAAGAATTCAGCAAATACAATCTATGATGGGTGAAATTTTAAAGTTTGATATCAAGCATCATTCCTTAAACTTATTTGGCAATTGTACCATACTTCGCGAAAAAGGAAACTGCGAACGAAAAGAAAGAAACAACATTTCTATTTCCTAATTTCTATAAAATTTATTTATCAAAAAAAATATCCAATGAAAGTTGATGTACTGTTAGGGTTGCAATGGGGTGATGAAGGCAAAGGTAAAATAGTTGATGTTTTATGCCCTCAATATGATGTGATTGCTCGTTTTCAAGGTGGGCCAAATGCTGGGCATACGCTAGAATTTGATGGAAATAAATATGTGTTAAATACTATACCATCAGGAATTTTCAATCCTAATACTATTAATTTAATTGGTAACGGAGTAGTAATAGACCCAGCAACTTTACAAAGAGAAATAGAAAATTTAGTTAAAGCAGGAGTAGATGCTATTGGCTCTGGAAAATTATTAATTGCCCGAAGAGCACATTTAATTTTACCTACTCATCGATTATTGGATGCCGCCTCAGAGTCTAAAATGGGATTGCAAAAAATTGGATCCACTTTAAAAGGAATAGGACCAACTTATGCAGATAAAATTGGAAGAAATGGATTGAGAGCAGGAGATATTATGTCTCCAGATTTTATGACTCGATACAAAAAACATAGAGATGCACATTTAAGATTGCTGGATGAGCAACGTTTCGAGTATAATTTACAAGAGTTGGAACCACAATTTCTTGAAGGATTAGAAATGATGCGAAAAATAAAGCAAGTAGATGGAGATCATTTTATCAATCAATGTTTGCGAGATGGTAAAAAAATATTAGCCGAAGGAGCTCAAGGAACCATGTTGGATGTAGATTTCGGATCTTATCCTTACGTTACTTCTTCCAATACCACCACTGCAGGTGCTTGCACTGGTTTAGGAATAGCGCCTTCTAAAATTGGAGAAGTAATTGGAATTTTCAAAGCATATTGCACAAGAGTTGGAGGTGGCCCATTCCCAACGGAATTAGAAAATGAAATTGGAGAAAAACTCAGGAAAATAGGTAGCGAGTTTGGTGCTACCACTGGCCGACCGAGGAGATGCGGTTGGATAGATTTACCTGCTTTGAAATATGCAATTATGTTAAATGGAGTTACCAAAATGGTAATGACCAAAGCAGATGTTTTAAGTGGTTTTGAGAAAATTGAGGTTTGTACACATTATATTTCTGATGGGGAAAAAATCGATTATATGCCTTATGACATTGTGAATTCGCATGTGCAACCTGTGTATTTAGAAATGGAAGGCTGGAATGAAAATCTTACTGGGATAGATAATCCAGAACAAATACCGACAACACTTGCAAACTATATTTCTTATTTAGAAAATGAATTGGGTGTTCCTGTCAATTATTTATCTGTTGGACCAGATCGGAAACAAACTTTGACCTTAAAGCTTAGTTTTTAAAATTGAAAATAAATTATAACGAAACTATTTATTCTAAACTTTTTGAGTTTGCAAAAGGCTTTCAACAAGTTTGTATCTTAAATAGTAATGGGTATAAATCTGCCTATTCAAAATATGAAGCTGTTTTTGCATATTCCAATAAGGATTTTAATCCTGTAAGCACGTTTGAAGATTATAAAAAAATTTGTCTGCAATCTGATTCTTGGATTTTTTCTGCATTATCTTATGATGTAAAAAATGATTTCGAAAAGCTGAAATCTGAGAATGAAGATTTAATTCAATTTCCTAAAATAGATTGTTTCTTTCCGGAAATTTTGATTGTAGTGAATGATAATTTTGCTGAAATAATTTATCCTAAAGAAGAAAAGGATCAGCAAAAGTTGATTGATCAACTAGAAAATATTTCTTTGATTAAAAATGGTGAAAATGATTTCTCAACTATTAATCTTAAAGCAAAAATCGAAAAAGAGGAATATATTTCAATGGTGAATGAAATTAAAAAACACATTCAGGCTGGTGATATTTATGAAATGAATTATTGCCAAGAATTTTATTCAAATTCTATTTTACTTAATCCATATTCACTTTATCAAAAACTAAATACCATTGCTCCTGCCCCATTTTCTTGCTTTTATAAAACGAAAGATCATTATATATTATCGAGTAGCCCAGAACGATATTTACAAAAAACGGGTGCTAAAATAGTTTCGCAACCCATAAAAGGAACGATAACTCGGCTGGTAAATGAGATTGAAGATTTAAATCAGAAAAATATTTTATTAAACGATCCAAAAGAAAAAAGCGAAAATGTAATGATTGTAGATATGGTAAGAAATGATTTATCTAGAACTGCAAAAAGAGGAAGTGTACAGGTGGATGAACTTTTCGGAATTTATGCTTTTCGACATGTTTATCAAATGATTTCTACCATTTCATCTGAGTTAGATGATGACTTTAATTTAATGGATGTAATTCAAACTACTTTTCCGATGGGATCTATGACGGGAGCTCCAAAAATTAGAGCAATGCAATTAATCGAAAAATTCGAAAAAAGCAAAAGAGGAATTTATTCTGGAACAATCGGCTATATTGATGAGAAAAAAAATGCAGATTTCAATGTGATTATTCGTTCTATACTTTACAATCAAAAGACAAAAACCTTGTCTTTCCAAGTTGGAGGAGCCATAACAGCATCTTGCCAAGCCGAAAAAGAATATTCGGAATGTTTGCTAAAAGCTAAAGGAATATTGAAAGCTTTGGGTTTGAATTGAAATTGGTTTGATTGATTGATTTAATTAACATTTATCAAAAGGATTAAATCTAAAACTTTGAATTTTTTTGTGATTTAAAACAAAAGGTATATAATCTTATCTAAAAAATTTTGCAATTATATAATCTAAGTTTATCGGGCTGTTCAAGCAAATAAATTTAATTATTTTAGTTGTATTACTGGGTAAAAAGTGTAATTATTTTCGTTACTTAGTTTAAAATCTACCCGATGAAACTCCTTTTGACTTTATTATTTTTATGCTATTCTTACGCACTTTTTGCACAAGATTCCATTTCAAAACCAAAAACGGGAAAAGTATTAGTTTATGTCTCTGAATCAAAAGTTAAAATGATTTTGGATAGTACAACTGCCATTTCTGAAAATCAATTACTAACTTTAGATTCTGGAATCCACTCAATACTTTTTACAAAGAAATATCATGTATCAATAAATAGATCATTTAGGATATATGAAGATTCTATTATAAGAATAAGACAAAGGATGAAAAAAAGAGAATATGGTAAAGAGCTAACTAAACATAGATTTATTTCTGCTGGAATTATTCTCCTTCCACTTACGGGTGGTAT
>JBBQYA010000092.1:0-10945 GCA_038209155.1 Sphingobacteriales bacterium
AAAAGAGATTTTAAAAGTTTAAGTATTCTTTCTTCAATTACTTCGTCACTGAAGAATCTTTAAAGTTTTCTTTATTTTTTTGTTAACACTTCATAAAAAAACTCATAGTGTTAACACACCTTATCAACACCTCTCAAAAAATTGCAAAGTGTTAAAACCTTATGTGTACACCCTATCAAAAAAAATCCAAACTGAACACAAAAGGAGAAAAGCAATTTAAACCCATTCATTCAAAAACTATTAATTTTTATTTCCTCTGCAATTTCTTGGGTTTGGTCATTGCTTTTAAAATAAACAATCCCCAACCTAACCCTTATCTACCATTCCTTTTTCAAATGCATATTTGATTAAGCCTACAATGCTTTTGGTATTTGTTTTTCTGAAAATGTTTTTACGGTGAGTTTCTACCGTTCTTTCACTGATGAAAAGAGTTTCTGCTATTTTTTCATTGTTGAATTCTTTGGTGATTAGTTTTAGAATTTCCTTTTCTCTTATCGTCAACACATTTATTTCTTCTGGCTGCTTATCTGGACCTTTTTGTAGTTTCATGGTAACCTCATCACTGAAAAAAAGATTTCCGGCAACGATGCGTTGAATGGCAAAAATTAATTCCTGCTTACCCGTATTTTTAAGCACATATCCAGATACTCCAGCATTGATCATTTCAGTAATGGTGTGATGCTCGCTGAACATACTTAAAGCCAATATTTTGATCTCTGGAAAGCTTTCTTTTATTTTTTTGGTCAACGTAAGTCCGTCCATTCCTGGCATATTGATATCCGTAATCACAATATCTACTTTTTGATCTTTTAAAATTTCTAAAACATCTTCACCTTTTGTGAGTTCTGCTACAATCTCGAATTCTTTTTCAAAAACCAATAGGGCTTTGATTCCATCCAATAGCATTTGATGATCGTCTACGAGTAAGACTTTTATTTTATTCATTATTGTTTTTTAGGAGAGTTTTAAGAGTTTTGGAAAGTGCAAAATTTTATGCAGATATGAACCACATTTCAAAAATATTTATTTGGTAAATCACATTTTCTATTTTCAATTATTTCATATATCAAATTTTTATCATTAAACTTTTCAATATCATTTTTCATTATGTCTAAATTCAAACACTTAACTTTTTTACTCATCATTTTGTTTTTTTCTGCTTGTAGTTTCAAAGTAGACAATTCTGAGAATGAAAAGTATCCGTCACCAAGTTTTTCTCCTAAAGAAGTTCTTGAAATTCAATTAGATTTTTTTCAAAATAATACTCCATCAGACGACAATCAAGGAATTAGAGACGCTTTTAGATTTGCTTCTCCAGAAAATCAAGAGGCCACTGGTCCAGAAGATCATTTTATAGCCATGATGAGCGCCGATAAATATTCGATTTTATTAAATGCGGAAAAATATGAGATTGAAGTTATTACCGAACAAGAAAACTTAGTTCATTATCGAGTAATAATTTCAAATAGAAATTCTGATCCAGTATCGTTTATTTTTGTTTTAGGCAAGCAAGAGAATGATAATTTTAAAGATTGCTGGATGACGGAAGGAGTGGTAACGGAAGAGGAGGGAAGTCCGCAAAAAGATGAACTTAAAATCTAATTTTTATTAATTGGGAATTGATTTTCCACCAGAATCTGTCCAGAAAGCTGCATTAAATTAATCTCACTTAGCTTTAAATTAAATTGTGCTTCGCTAAATCGAGTGGTCGCATCTACAAAGTTTCTTTGTGCTTCTCGCAATTCTAAGGGAGCAACACTTCCAAGATTAAATTTATCAAAACTAACTTGCAAATTCTGACGAGCTATTTCGACGTTTTTTTCTTCCAAAGCCACCAATTCTTTGTTTGTAGAATAGGTTTGATATTCAATTGAAATCTGAGATAAAACGGCTAGTTTTATCCGATCTCTATCTACTTTGGCACTTTCTAAACTGATGGTAGCGTTTTTTTCGTTTCGCTTTTGAAGCAAACCATTGAAAAGTGGAATGGTAGCAGTGAAACCATAATTCAATCCGCGTGCTTGCGAAGTTCTTGCAAATCCTAATTCTGAAGTGGATCTATTAAAGTTATATCCTGAACTCACATTTACTTGCGGGTATCTGCCAGCACGAATTTGGGATCGATTGTAAATTGCAACCTGTTCATTGGCCATTGCAGCCAATAATTCTGGATTTTGAGCTTGAGAATTGGTTTGTAAATCAAGCAATTGCATGTTTTTATCAACAATGATGGTATCCTCCACCGTAAATTCTGTTTCTGGATTTCTTGCCAATAATTGATTCAAAAGTATTTTGGTAGCCTTCAATTGATTTTGCTGGCGCAATAAATTAGTAGTATCGGTATTCAAATCTACTTTAGCTGCTAAAACCTCTAATTTAGCTGCTCTACCAATTTCAAATCTGCTTTGAGAATTTTTTAATCTTATTTTAGAAATTTCTATGGCAGAATTTAATGCTTCTATTTGTTTATTCTGCTGTATCACATCAAAATAAGAACTAGATATTTGAGCAATAGTATTTTGAATGCTAATTCTAAAATTTTGTTCGCCCAATTTTTCAAATTCCTCCAATTGATTGTAACGCGCAAACATGCCGAAACCATCAAAAATCCTCCAACTTAAAACCGGACCATAAGCTAAATTTGTGTTTCTCGCATTTGTTCTCTCTTGGATAATGCCATTGGAAAGCTCTTGACTAGTGTTAAGAATAGAATTATTGTCGGTAACATTGAAATCTACTCGAGGTAAAATTCCAGCATTGGAAAGGCTCACATTATTTTCTGCAATAAGGAAATCATTTTGGCTAATTTTTAAATCGTAATTATTTACCAAAGCAATTTTAATTGCCTCGTTCAGGCTTAATTTATCTTGAGCAAGAGCAGAAATAGAACAAAATCCAATGCCAATAATGCAAATAAAAATGTGGGATAGTAATTTCATTTAATGGGCTGTTTTATACCTTTTGTGCTAAACTTTGTTCGATTATTAAATCGGCTTCTTTTACTTTATGCTCTCTCGACCACATTCCATAAATAGCTGGAATAATATACAGCGTAAGAACCAATGAAAAAACAGTTCCTCCCACGATTACGATTCCCATTCCCATTCTACTTTTTGCAGATGCTCCGATTGCCATTGCTATTGGTAAAGCTCCAAGCGAAATCGCTAAACTTGTCATTAATATTGGTCGTAATCTAGATTCTGCAGCATCTCGAATAGCTTGATCTACTTTCATTCCCTTTTCTTTCAATTGATTGGCGAATTCTACAATCAAAATCCCGTTTTTCGTGACGAGCCCAATGAGCATAATAGTACCAATCTGACTAAAAATATTCCAAGTTTGCCCGAATAACCATAAAGATAAAAATGCACCCGCTACAGCCATTGGTACTGTTAAAATTATAATCAAAGGATCTAAAAAACTTTCAAATTGTGCAGCCAATATTAAATAAACCAAAAGAATAGCCAAACCAAATGCAAATAAAGTGTTGGAGCCACTTTCTTTGAAATCTCTAGATTCTCCACCTAAATCCGTTGAAAAACTATCGTCTAAAACCGATTTGGAAATTTTATCCATTGCTTCAATTCCTTCTCCCATGGTTTTTCCACTTGCCAATCCAGCAGATACAGTGGCCGACATAAATCTGTTGTTGTGAAATAATTGTGGTGGAGAACTTAGCTCTTTCATTTCTACCAAATTATCCAACTGTATTAATTCTCCAGTTTTGCTTCTCACATACATATTGGTAAGGTCAAAAGGATCATCACGATCCTGAATTTCAAATTGCCCAATTACTTGATATTGGCGCCCATTCATATTAAAATAGGCAAATCGCTGTCCGCTCAAGGCTAATTGTAAAGTTTGAGCAACATCAATTACAGATACTCCCAAACTTTGAGCTTTATCTCTATTAATAGAAATATTAATTTCTGGTTTATTGAATTTTAAATTGACATCCACATTGCTAAAGGTTGGATCTGCACTTGCTTTTTCCATAAACACAGGAATCTTCTCTTGCAATTTTTGAAAATTTGGAGCTTGAATAATATATTGAATAGGCAATCCTCCTCTTTTATTTACAGAAATGGTAGCTTGTTCGGTAACAAAAGTTCTAGCACCATTATACTTTTTACTCATTTTAGTCAATTTGTCACCAATTTCTTTTTGAGATCTTTTTCTGTCTTCCGATTTGCCTAATCCTATCCTCATGAAACCTGTATTCACAGCTCCGCTTCCAGTAAATCCTGGAGCAGTTACCACCAAGTTTACATTTTTTTCGGGTATGGAATCATTTATTAGCTGAGTAAGTTCCAGCATAAACCGATCGGTATAATCATAAGATGAACCTTCTGGGGCGATTATTTGCAAAAGCAAAAAATTTCTATCATCATAAGGTGCAGTTTCTTTTTTCAAGGTGAACCAAAATAGTGCAATCAAACCGAAACATGCCGCTATGATTGGAAAACTCAGCCATCGAAATTTCATAAATGAATCTAAGGAATCGCGATATCCAGTATTCATTTTAACAAAATACGGCTCAGTCATTATATAAAATTTAGACTTTTTCTGAACACCACCTTTCATCAAATAGGCATTGAGCATAGGAGTAAGGGTCAAAGAAACAAAGGCAGAAATCAATACAGCAGATCCGATCACGACTCCAAATTCTCGAAAAAGCCTACCAACAAATCCTTCTAAAAAGATAACAGGAAGAAAAACAGCTGCAAGTGTTATGGATATAGAAATAACTGCCACAAAAATTTCATTGGAGCCTTTTATCGCCGCTTCTACTGGCGACATTCCTTCTTCAACTTTTTTATAAATATTTTCAGTAACCACAATTCCATCGTCGACCACCAAACCTGTGGCGAGTACAATTGCCAAAAGAGTTAAAACATTGATAGAAAACCCAAAAAGATACATCACGAAAAATGTAGCAATTAAGGAAACTGGAATGTCTATCAATGGTCTGAAAGCTATTCCCCAATCTCGAAAGAATAGATAAATAATTAGAATAACCAAAACCAAAGCAATTAAAATCGTTTCTGCCACTTCGGTTACAGATTGTCTGATAAACAAAGTGTTATCAATAGCAGATTCAAATTTAATATCAGCAGGTAATTCTTTTATCATTTGATCATAGCGTTCATCAACTAGTTTTGCGATTGCTAAATAATTACTTCCAGGTTGCGGCACTATTGCCAATCCAACCATAGAAACACCTGATTCTCTCAGTTTTATTTCCAAATTTTCTGCATCAATTACTGCATTTCCAATGTCTTGAAACCGGATAATTTTCTCTGCATCTGTTTTTATTATCAGTTCATTGAATTCTTTTTCTGTGCTTAAATTTCCAACTGTTTTTACGGTTAATTCAGTATTTGCTCCAGCTATTTTTCCAGAAGGTAATTCCACATTCCCAGCCAAAAGAGCATTTCTAACATCCACAGGAGTTAATCCATATGAAACTAATTTATTGGGATCTATCCACAATCTCATAGAATACCTTTTCTGACCATAAATCTGTACAGCACTTACTCCAGATATTGTCTGAAAACGTTGGGCAATTACATTTTCTGCAAAATCACTTAATTCCAAAGGACTTCTCTTATCACTTTTAAGAGTAAAAATTTCTATCGGCTGCGTATCTGCATCTGATTTTGAAACTACTGGTGCAGCATCTATATCTTGAGGTAAATTTCTGGCGGCTTGGGAAACTTTATCTCTTATATCATTGGCAGCTTCTTCCAGATTTTTATCTAAATTAAATTCGACATTGATCACACTCGAACCTTGATTACTAGCGGATGAAATATTTCGAATTCCATCAATAGAATTTAGTGCTTTTTCTAAAGGTTCTGTTATTTGAGATTCGATTATATCCGCATTTGCGCCTGAATAGCTCGTGCGAATAGAAACGATGGGAGGATCAATGGATGGATATTCTCTAACTCCTAGAAAGCTATATCCAATTACTCCAAATAAAATCAAAACCAAATTCATGACAATGGTCAAAACAGGTCTTTTTATGCTTGTGGTGGATAAACTCATAAAAAATATTATTTTAAACTTACTTTTTTAAGCGAATCATTGGGAATGGTCACTTTTAATTTTGTACCACTTTTCAACATCATTATACCCGATGTTAATACAGTATCACCTAGTTTCAAACCACTAATCACCACTATTTCTTTTTCGGTTCGGCTTTCAGTTTCTATCATTACTTCCTTTGCCGTACCATTGGAAGTAATAAATACTTTTTTTCCTCTTTGTACTGGAATTACTGCTTCTGTTGGTAATAATATGGCATTTTTTATTGCTTCAAGTGGTAGATTTATGTTGGCAAATAATCCTGGAATCAGTTCTCCATTTTCATTATTTGCTCTTGCTCTAATTTGTAAAGTACGCGTGGTGATATTGATAGCTGGTTCAATTGCATAAACTTTTGCTTTGAATGATTTTGTGTTTCCTGCCACGGTGAAATTTATTTCTGAATTTAATTTTATTTGGCTGGCATATTTTTCGGGTAGAGAAAAACCGATTTTTATTGGATTGGTGTTTACTAAGTTGGCAATTACTTTTTCATTTCCAATAAACTGACCAACCGAAACCGACTTTAAACCTATTTTTCCTGAAAAAGGTGCAATTATTTTTGTTTTAGATAATTGCGCTTGCACTAAATTGGTTTGTGATTTCAAAGCGTCTAAATCTGCTTTTGCTACCTCATATTCTTCTGTGCTTATAGCTTCTTTATTTAAAAGTTGAGAAGCACGAGATTCATTTTGAGATGCTAATTTTTGTCTGGTAATAGCTTGTGAATACTGCGCTTGCAATTCCCTATCATCTATTTGAATTAATAGTTGTCCTTTTTTTACGGTTGCACCTTCGGTGAAATTTATAGACCTTATCAAACCAGAAACCTCTGATCTTAATTCTATCTGATCATTTGCTTCTATAGATCCACTTAAATTTAAAGCATTATCAAATCGTTCATAGCTAACTATTTTTCCAATGACTTCTACTTCACTTTGTTTAGGTTTTGTTGAAGCTAACTTTTCAGATTTAATATTTTTTTGAATCCGATTTATAATTAAAAAAGTAATTCCAGCAAACAGTAAAAAGTAAATGATGTATTTGATTTTCATTAAAAAGAGCTAAAAAATTTAATTTTGTTTTATTTTTTGGAACGATAGAAAGTATTGATCTTTAGGTTGTAAGTTTAAGTTTTGGTACATTGTATCCAAAATGGTATAGAAATTGTCAAGGTCGCTCGGTTCTATTCCAATCACTGCAGAAGCATTAGTTTCTAACACAGATTTTTGAATTTCAGGAATTGCGTTTAAACCACTTTCGGTAAGTTTCAGCACCTGTGCTCTCCTATCTGACTTATTTACTGATCGTACTATATAATTATTTTCACACAGGTAATCAGTAATTCTAACCATAGATGACTTATCAATTTGTAACATAGTAGCAATATCCTTTTGTGTTAGCCTTTCATTATTTTCATGAATTAAAAGCATCACATAGAAATTTTTGTCAATCGAGATAGAATTTAAACGTTTAGAAAATACTTCCATATAGATTTTGCTCAATCTGCCAAAAGTTAAATAAAGAGGATCAGGTTTGTTTATTTTCATATAATTTCAAATGATAACAACTTTTAGGTAAGGTAAGTTTTAAAATTGGTTTTACATAGCAACTATAATACAGTTTAAATATTAACAAACAAACAAAATAAATAATAATACAAAAATGAATTAAAAAAATTAAAGAAAAATTAGAATGAATAAATGGAATTATTTTTTTAATAAATTTAAATAAAGATTGAAATCAAACTACTAACCATGAATAGAAGAACATTTTTTCAAAATTTTAATAGCAGCTCCAACGGAAAAAATTTAGCAAAAAGAGAAATTAAAGGACTTGAATATGCAAATAAAATTTTGCCAGCAAGAGGAATGGTTTCAGCAGGATTGCAAGCTTACACTGGACCTTGGACTAGAATAGAAGCTGCTCATCTATTGCGTAGAGCCACTTTTGGACCAACTAATGCGCTAATTAATTCTACCATAAGTGCTGGAATGGTTTCTACAATCAATACTCTTTTGGCTGATTTGCCAGCACCAGCACCTCCTTTAAACACCAATCCTTTAGAACCTATTATAAACGTTGGACAAACTTGGGTGAATGCTGCTTATAATGGTGATTTTGAACGGTCAAGAACAAATTCTTTGAAACAATGGTGGGTGGGACAGATGATTTCAGAAACACTTTCGCTAAGAGAAAAGATGACGTTGTTTTTACATAATAATTATGTAACCAGAACAGAAGATGTTCAAGATCCTAGATATTCTTATAAAAACAATGCATTATTAAGAGAATATGCTTTTGGAGATTTTAAAGAATTATCCAAAAAAATGTGCATTGATCCAGCCATGTTGGATTATCAAAATGGAAATACCAACACAGGCTCAAGTCCAAATGAGAATTTTGCAAGAGAATTGCAAGAACTTTTTACCATCGGAAAAGGCCCAGAACTTGGTCCAGGAAATTACACAAACTACACCGAGCAAGATGTACAATCAGCTGCTAGGGTTTTATCGGGTTGGAGAAATAATCGAACTACAATTTCCTCTTATTTTACTTTAAGCAGACACGATACAAACCCAAAACAGTTTTCTTCTGCTTATGGAAATCAAATAATTGATAATCCTATCCCTGAGGAAGAATACAAAACTCTAGTAGATATGATTTTTGATCAAGCAGAAACAGCACGTTTTCTAGCTAGAAAATTATATCGCTACTTTGTTTATTATGTAATAGATGCTGCTACAGAAATATCCATGATAGAACCAATGGCAGTAATTATTAGAAACAATAATTATAATCTGAAACCAGTTTTGTCAGCATTGTTCCAAAGCCAGCATTTTTATGATATGCTGAGTATCGGTTGCGATATTAAAAGTCCAGTTTCTTACACCATTGGATTTTTAAGACAATTTCAAGTAACTATGACTAGTACCCCATTGCTTGCCAAATATGAAACTTTTGGAGCCATACATGAATTAATGTCGAGAATGCAACAAGATTTATTTGATCCACCTTCAGTAGCTGGTTGGGCTGCTTATTATCAAGAACCGGTATATTATCAATTTTGGATCAACTCAGAAACTATGGCGAGACGTGCTGAATTTAGCGATGTCATGGTTAGTGATCAAGGTATTACCATAGCGGGACAGAACATCAAAGTTGATTTATTGGCGTTTGTTTCGCAAGTTTCAGACCCATCAGATCCAACTATTTTGGTAGATGAAGTCACCCAATTGCTTTATCCAATACCGATTACTCAAGCTCAAAAAGACTTTTTGAAAAACATTTTAATTCCTGGTTTGCCAGATTTTGAATGGACGATAGAATGGCAAGCTTATGCCAGTGACCCTACGAATGTGGCAAAAAAAGATGCAGTTTTAATAAAACTTAGATCTTTTATGAAATATGCATGTGCAACGGCTGAATACCATTTATCCTAATTTATCATAACTATGAAAAGAAGAGACTTTTTACAATATGCAGTACCAGCAGCAGCTGTGCCTGTGCTAGTGGGTGGAATTTCTGTTAAAGCGTTGGCCGATTCACCTATGCTTACCTCCATGTTGGGAGGCAATATTCCTACCGATAGAGTATTGGTTTTGATTGAAATGAATGGAGGAAATGATGGTTTGAACACCATAATTCCACTCGATCAATATGCTACATTGGCTCCAGCGAGAGCAAATATTATTATTCAAGACACTAAGGTTTTGAAGATGACGAATGAAACTGGTTTACACCCTTCTATGGCTGGAATTCATTCCATGTATAATGACGGAAAGGTGAAAGTGGTTCAAAGTGTAGGTTATCCGAATCCGAATTTTAGCCATTTTCGAGCAGGGGATATTTGGAATTCTGCAACAGATTCCAATCAAGTAGTTCCTACCGGCTGGTTGGGAAGATATTTAAATGAAGAATATCCAAATTTTCCAGATAATTATCCTAATCCAACCAATCCAGATCCTTTGGCAATCCAGATTGGGTCTGTATTATCTCCATCCTTGCAAGGTCCTTTTTCCACTATGGGAATGGCAATTACCAGCGCAGATTCTTTTTATCAATTATTAACTGGAGCTACCGATGTAGCACCCAATACACCTGCAGGCCACGAATTGACTTTTATTCGTCAGGTAATTCACCAAACTCAAGAATATGCAATTTCAATTCAAGCAGCGGCAGCAAAAGCAAACAATTTATCCACTTTATATCCTCAAAATAATTATTTGGCGGAGCAATTAAAAATTGTAGCCAGATTGGTAAAAGGAGGTTTGCAGACTAAGGTTTATTTAGTTTCTATTGGTGGTTTTGATACGCATGATGCTCAAGTTGATCAAAATACAGGAACAGATGTAGGTTTGCACGCCAATTTATTAGGAAGACTTTCTTCTGCAATAGCTGCCTTTCAAGATGATTTAAAATTATTGAATATTGATGATAGAGTTGTGGGAATGACTTTTTCAGAATTCGGTAGAAGAATAAAATCTAATGCAAGTTTTGGTACCGATCATGGCGCTGCTGCACCGCTAATTGTTTTTGGTAAACGAGTTATTCCTGGAATTTTAGGTTCAAATCCCATCATTCCTGCCAATGCCGATAGTAATGATAATATAAGCATGCAATTTGATTTTAGGCAGATTTACGCAAGTTTGTTGAAAGATTGGTTTGGAATTTCATCGGCTACTGTTGATAGTATTTTATTAGCAAGCCCAGGTGAATTTTCTATTCTGCCAATTATTAATAATGGAGTAGTTGGAGTAAATTCAACCTTTGAAACCAATCAGAAATCTTGGCTAAAACAGAATTATCCAAATCCAGTTTCGGAAAGTACTGTGATAAGATTTGAAACCGAAGG
>JBBQYA010000093.1:0-10849 GCA_038209155.1 Sphingobacteriales bacterium
TTTTTCTATCAGCATAAGAAATTATCATGCTTCCATCAAAATCTTCAATAGAATGAACAGTAATAGAAACTCCTAAATGTAAATTTCTTGAATTTAGGAATTTCAAAAAATCATCGGAAGAATGCATTACTGCTTCTAAAATATATTTCTCGCCAGAATTTGCATCACTCAGTTTGTCTAATTTCACCCATTGGATTTTCCCAAATTTATCTGGGATTGGTGATCCATGTGGATCGGTACTTGGAAAGCCAAGCATTTCATCCATTTTTTCAAATAAATCAGGAGCGTTTATATGTTCTATTTGCTCGGCTATGGAATGTACATTTTCCCAAGAAAAACCCATTTGGTTTACCAAAAACATTTCTGTCAAACGATGTTTGCGAATAATTAATCCAGCTTCTAATTTCCCCTGATCGCTTAAACGGATCGGTTTATAACTTTCGTAATGAATCAATTTTTTCTCAGCTAGTTTTTTCATCATGCTCGTAACTGTTGGCATTTTTATTTCCAGTTCTCGAGATAAGTCCATCACATTTACTTCTCCAGTTTCAGTAGAAAGATTGAATAAAGCTTTTAAATAATTCTCTTCTATGGGTGAGTTCATGTTGTTATATTTAAAAAATTGAACCTAATTAAAAATCGTTTAGTTAAGAAATCTTTATTATTTATTATTCAAAGACTATATGACACGATGTCATTTATTAAAAAATAATTAGTTACAATTCAGTATTTTACATGCTTTATTAAAACTAATATTCTAAATAAAATAAATTAACTTTTATCTGATTTTACTATTAAAACTGGAACGTCCACATTGTGCCTTACAGAATCCACAGTAGCTCCGAAGATTAAATCTTTTAATCCTTTGTGTCCATGGCCCCCCATAACCAAAAAGTCTACTTTCTTATTTTTTACAATTTCCGAAATTGATTTTATTGCATTTCCATATCCAATTTGATAACTTGCTTTATATCCTTTTTCATTCAAAGAATTTACATAATTGATGAGGTTTTGCGTGTCGCTTCTAGTTTCAAAATCCATAATGGTATCTCCCAAATACCTCGCTCCTGCTGTTTCTACGATATGAATCAAAATATATTCTGGATACTTTCCACCTTGAATTATAGCAGTCCGAATGGTTTCATTGTCAATGGAAGAAAAATCTACTGTTATGGCAATTTTGCTGTAAACTCTTTCTGTTAGATTTTCAATTTTTAATTCGTTACTTGAAGCTGAATGTGGTACGCTAATATTTCTATTTGTTTTACTAAGAAATAAGGGAGAAAAAGTTACATAAAATAGGAGAAATAAAATAGCTATTGCGGCTGGAATAACAATTGCGTAAATATAAATGCTATTTTCTGCGGCAGTTAAAATCCAGCTTGAAATGGTTTCTACGACCAATTTCACATTTAGACCCACAATAATAAAAGCAGTAAGCCAAGCCAGAATTTTAACCCAAGTTTTTATAGTAAATTCTCCCATGTGTTCTCTTTGGCTTGTAAAATGAATTAAAGGAATCACTGCAAAACCCAATTGTAAACTTAAAATCACTTGACTTAACACTAAAAGATCACCCAATTTTTCTTCACCAAAATATAAAATCGTAAATAAAGCAGGGATAATTGCCAACATTCTGGTCAATAATCTTCGTATCCAAGGCCTTAAACGAAGATTTAGATAACCTTCCATAATTATTTGACCGGCGAGCGTACCAGTAATAGTTGAACTCTGCCCCGATGCAATTAAGGCAATAGCAAAAAGTGTAGGAGCCAACTTTCCAAAAATCCCTTCTAAAAGTTTATGAGCATCTTGAATTTCTGCCACTTCAAAAAATCCATTTTTATAAAAAGCGGTTGCAGCTAAAATTAATATTGCTGCATTAACAAAAAAAGCAAGATTTAATGCAATTGTTGTATCAAAAAAATTAAATCGAATCGCCTCTTTTATTCCCTTACTAGTCCGTTCTATTTTTCTGGTTTGTACTAATGAAGAGTGTAAATACAAATTATGGGGCATTACCGTAGCACCTATAATTCCAATAGCAATGTACAAAGCATCTCCAGAAAGTTGGCTTGGTTTAAAACCAGAAAGTATGGAGGCAATTTGTGGTTGTACGATGAGCATTTCTGCAAAAAATGATAATCCAATAATAGCTACCATAGAAATTATGAACACTTCCATAATCCTAATCCCTTTATTCATAAGAAAAAGAATTAAAATGGTATCGAAAATGGTAATAACAACTCCATAAATAAGTGGTAAGCCAAAAAGCAAATTCAAACCAATAGCCATTCCGATAATTTCTGCTAAATCACAGGCTGCAATAGCTATTTCTGCTAAAAAATAAAGTGGTAAATTGACGATGGGTGGATAAGAATTTCTGGATGCTTGCGCTAAATCTACTCCGCGAACAATCCCCAATCGGGCACTTAATGATTGAAGTAATAATGCCATTAGATTGCTCATAAGCAAAACCCAAATCAATGAATAGCCAAATTGACTTCCTCCAGCTATATCGGTGGCCCAATTTCCAGGATCCATGTAACCCACACTTACTAAATAAGCAGGTCCCATGAAAGCGATCAATCTCCTCCAACCTTTTGGTCTAGAATTGATTCCAATACTACCATGAACTTCGCTTAGTGATTCGTGCTGGCTTTTTGAAACCATTATTAGTTTTATAAGTAAAAAGATTTATTAATTGATTTTCAAATTTAATACAAATGTTAGACGTATCTAAATTTAAATTTCACCAACAAAAAAAAATAGGTTTTTTAGTATATACAAAATTTCCTCTTAAATTAATTTTTAAACTCAAAATATAATTTTGAATTGTAGCTATTTTATCTATAATTTAGATTTCCTAATATTAAAAAAATGATCCAAAATCTTGACAAAACCGACTTTAAAATTCTAAAAATCCTTCAAGAACAAGGCAGAATAACAAATATTCAATTGTCCAATGATGTGGGACTATCCCCTGCTCCTACCCTAGAACGTGTTCGTAAACTTGAAAATTCGGGAATAATTAAAAGTTACCATGCCATAGCCGATGCCGAAGCTTTAGGTTTAGGAATAAAAACTTATATCCAAATTTCTTTGAATTGGCATAAATTAGATGCTATCAATAATTTTATTTCTCAGATTAATGATATTGATGAAATTGTGGAATGCCACCATATTACTGGTGCAGCAGATTTCCTATTGAAAGTGATTATCAAAGACATCAATTCTTATGAAAAATTGATTTTAGATAAATTAAGCAAAATAGAGGAAATAGGTCAATTGCAAACGATGATGATCTTGTCTACTTTTAAACAATCTAGAACATTGCCTTTGAAATATTAAGTTTGATTTCTTTGTAATAAAAAAACAGGGCTAGAATTCTGTTTTTTTTTGAATTTTTAGAAAATAAGATTAATTACTTTATTTAATTAAAATTATTTTTTCATGTTTGGATTTTAAAAACTTTCTCAAATAAAAAAAAAATCCTTTATGCATTCTTTCTGTATTCTTTATTTCCGTTTTTACTCAAAATGAATCTATTTTTTCAATCAGGTTGGTAAATAATTCAAAAAGATTAAGAATATGGAGTATTTATGCACAGCTTTATAAATACCTTTAATGATAGGGAAGAAATCCAATAAATAGATGTAAATACTTTGCAAATACCTGTTGGAGAATTGGTTTTAGCCTTTGATCAGAAATAGTGGATTTACCGATTATTACGATCTAATGGGTAGATTAATACTGATCAAAAATGGATAAAAAAAAGCTCCGATATTACCCAGATCTGGTGTAGGAATAATTAAATATGAAATGCAGCTTTTGTATTAAGATGATATACAATCAGGTTCTTACGTTTGGGTAATTGGACAAAATGTTGCAAAAAACATTTTAGAAATTTAGTTAGATGGGGATAAATTTTTAGATGTTCCAAAAGATAATATAGAATTGTTAACCAAAGCAATTAGAATTTTTGCAAAAGCCGAAATTATTTAAAGAAAAGCTGAATAATTTTATTTTCTATAAATCAATATTTACTTATTACTTTTAATAGGTTTAAAAACAAATTTTTAAATTAGATACAATTCATAATTTTAAAAACAGAACGTATGATTTCTACTTCGGACCTTTTTAAAAAATATGGTAATCCAACAGAAACTGGAACACCTTATTTAGTAAAAATAACATTGCCTTTTCCTATGATTTTATCTTGGGACAGAGGAAAAAAGGTTAATTCTTTACGATGCCACCGGTTAATAGCAGATAGACTAAAAATTATATTTCAAGAAATTTTAGCTGAATATGGTTTAACGAAAATACAAAACTTGGGATTAGATTTGTATGGAGGTTGTTTTAATTATCGAAAAATGAGAGGGGGAAACGATTGGAGCAGACATTCTTGGGGAGTAGCCATAGATTTGGATCCAGAAAGAAACCGATTAAGAGAGAGTCATCTCACAGCAAGATTTGCTAAACCAGAATATAAGCCAATGATTGATATTTTTTACAGAAACGGGTTTTTATCTCTTGGGAAAGAAAAAAATTACGATTGGATGCATTTTGAAATTGGAAGTTAAAAGATTTTAATTTTACATCTTATTTCTAGATAAAAGAGTAAGATTTTGAAAAATGATTCAATCTATAACTCTTAAATAATTTCATAAAAAAGCCCTCTAAATTAATTAGAGGGCTTTTTATTTTCATAATTATTATTCCTTTATCACTTTTAAATTTGTATTGAGATTATTCCCTGAAAATTTGAATAAATAAATTCCCGCGTCAACATTTTCTAAATTAATCTCTATTTCATCGCTCATTTGATCAAAAGTTTTTTCCAAAATGATTTTGCCTAGCATATCAAAAACGATAAGCCTATCTCCTTTTTCAACATCGTTTTTAGCTATATTAAATAAACCCGAAGATGGATTTGGATATACCAGCAATGTTCTATTTTCCATAATAGTTTCGTTTGCGAGCTTGCAAGGATTTACACCAACGTTAAATAATCGATATTGAGAAGCTCCACAACTGTTTTGAGCTCGAACAAATATAGTTCCTGCCACAGAATTCCAATTCATATTAATTTGATTAGAACCTTGTCCAGAATTGATAACTGTTCCTGTTGGAACTAACCAGTTGTAGGTAAAACCTGAAGTTGCGATTGTACTAAAAGTTAAATTATTTGCATTTGGACAAACACTGGCTGAACCAGTTATTGCTAAAGGAGTTCCTGGTAAAGAAGTTAAATTAACAGTTCTTGCTACTGAACTTCCACATGTATTAACCGCTACAACACTTAAAATTCCTGTAGTGAAATTGGAAGGAAAATTCAATGTGACGGATAAACCAGTATTTGCAACTAAAGTAGAATTATTCGGAATACTCCAGTTATAACTACTTGCTCCAGCTATTGCAGGTAGTGTGTAAGTAAATGTTCCTCCACCACATAAATTTGATATTTGTCCTGTTGGTATTGCAGGTTGAGATGGACCTGAACTAACAACAACTGTTCTTGAAGAGCTCATTCCGCAATTGTTGTTTGCAGTTACACTTATATTTCCAGTTGTAAAACCTATTGGAAAAGCAACTGATATTGCATTTGTTCCAAGGCCTGAGTTAATTATACATCCTGTAGGAACAGTCCAGTTATACGATAAAGCTCCTGTTGTACTTATCGGGCAGCTATAATTTTGTATTGTCCCACCACAAACCTCAGTTATATTACCAACTATAGATAATGGTGTGGTTGGAACTGACTGAATTTGTTTAAGCCGATCTGTGCTTGTAAAACAACCTGAACTAGACTTAACTCTTAAATTTCCAATGGTGAAACTTGATCCGAAACTAACAGTTACTTTATTAGTTCCTTGTCCTGAAATGATATTTGAATTAGCTGGAGCAGTCCAAGTATAATTTAAGGCTCCTAAAACAGTTGAACAAATAAAAGTTTGAATTGAGTTGGGACACACTCCGTTTGATAGTCCAGAAATTGATGAAGGTACAATTACAGTGTTATATATATTTAAATTTCTATTTCCAGAATTTCCAGCGCAATTAGATGATTGTACAGTAAGATTACCATTAACAAAATTGGATGCAAAGCTTAATATTACGCTGGTGCTACCTTGTCCAGAAATAATAGTGGAGTTTGTTGGTGCTGTCCAAATATACGTAGTCGCTCCATTTACAGGGTTAATAGAGTACGTTCGGTTTACACTACTACATGCTCCAGCTACTATACCTGCAATACTTGAAGGAGTAGTAGGAGGTTTATTTAGATTAACACTTCTGCAAAAATTAGACCCTGATAGGCAGGCATTAATACCTCGAACACAAATTACACCTCCATTATAAGTACTTCCAAAAGATACAATGATTGAATTAGAAGTTGAACTTCCACTAGCACCTACAGGCAATGTCCAAATATAAGAAGTTGCACTTGGTAAAGCATTTATTGAAAATACCTGATTTGTAGTATTTCTACACACTACTATTGGCCCAGAAATTCCACTTGCAATAGCTATTGAAGGAATATTGTTGTCGATACTACCATCGCAATTATCATCTATTCCATTGCAAATTTCCAAAGCATTTGGATTTATGGCAGCATTTGCATCATTACAATCATTATTGTTTAATACATATCCAATAACTGGACTTCCTGCTGGCACAATAATGAAAACCGCTGGATTTCCAAATGAATCATTATCTAAATCTTGATAATAAATTACATTGTTGCAATTTTCATCTATTAATCCATCGCAATCATCATCAATATTATTATTACAAATTTCTGATTTTGAGGAATTGATATTAGCATTGCCATCGTCACAATCGGTTGAATTGCTTGAATAACCAAGAGGAGCAATTAATGTGCAAAATAAAGCACTGGTGGTCGAACCAAATCCATCTTCATCTGCATCTACAAAATAAGTTTGGATTGAATTAACTGCTGCATTTGCATCGTCACAATCGGTTGAATTGCTTGAATAGCCTGCTGGTGCAGATAAAGCACATAGTTGAGCAGTTGTAGTTGAACCAAATCCATCTCCATCTGCATCTACAAAATAAGTTTGACCAATATTTATCACTGCATTTGCATCATCACAATCGGTTGAATTGCTTGAATAACCTGCTGGTGCAAATGTAGTACATAGTTGAGCAGTTGTTGTCGAACCAAATCCATCGCCATCTGCATCTACAAAATAAGTTTGGCTTGTATTTATCGCTGCATTTGCATCATCACAATCCGTTGAATTATTTGAATATCCTGCTGGTGCTGTTGAACTACATAACATAGCAACAGTTGTTGAACCAAAACCATCACCGTCAGCATCTACAAAATAAGATTGCGGAGCGTTTACAGCGGCATTGTTATCATTGCAATCTGTTGAATTGCTAGAATAACCTGTTGGCGCAGTTGCGCTACACAACATGGCTATAGTACTTGAACCAAAACCGTCTCCGTCAGCATCTACAAAATAAGATTGCGGAGCGTTTACAGCGGCATTGTTATCATTGCAATCTGTTGAATTGCTAGAATAACCTGTTGGCGCAGTTGCGCTACACAACATGGCTAAAGTACTTGAACCAAAACCGTCTCCGTCAGCATCTACAAAATAAGATTGCGGAATATTTACAGCGGCATTGTTATCATTGCAATCTGTGCTATTTGTGACATAACCATTTGGTACAGAACATGCCTGTATGGTATTAGATGCATCACCAAAGGTATCCCCATCAAAATCCCGAAAATAGGTATTTGCGATCTGTTGTGTTACAGATGCTGATCCATTCATATTGGAAAAACATCCAGTTGTATTATTAGTTGCTAAAACCGTGATAGTTCCCACACCAATAATGTTCGAGGCAGTTAAAGCGGAACCAGTACCTGCTAAAGTAGCAACAATACCTCCAGCAGTATACTTAAACGCATAGGACACACCAATTTGAGAACCTGAAAGAGTAACAGAGGTTCCAGTTCCAGGAACAGAACAATAAGGTCCACCACCAGAAGTAGAAAACACAAATGGATTTGAGTTTACGATTACTGTACTAGAAGATGAAGCAGAACAACCGTTTGTATTGGTAACAGTAACCGAGTAAATTCCGCTAGTTGAAACTATTGTTGAGGCGGTTGTTGCACCATTACTCCATAAATAAGAAGCCCCTAAACCAGCAGTTAAAGTAACAGAACCTCCTTGACAAAAAGTTAAAGGCCCAGAAGGCGTTATGTTCGTAGAAAAAATAGGGTTATCTATTTGATTAATTGAAAGTGTGATTAATCCAGTATTGTTCGAATATCCTTCTGCTACTACGTAATATACTGTATTTGGTAATACTAGCACTTTAAGTGAAGCAGGAGTTCCAGCGCACAGGCTACCATTATCATCATTTGAAATAATATTGGTTCCAGCAGAGTTAAGCAAATGCAAATAAGTATCGAAAGGTGAACCACAGGTTGAAATCCTTAAACTATCTGTACAAGGTCCTGTTGTAAAACGAAAGAAAATATCTGGAGAAGACTGATTGTTCGTTCCTGTATACGCATTAGTAAAACCAGTGGCATTAGAAATACTAGTGATATAAGGCATTGTTATATTGATAGGATTTGAGAATACATCTCCAATAGGGCTTGTGACACTAAGATTTAATATATTTGAATAAGAAATTGTACAATTTATCCTAGAAACTGCAGCTCTTATTAAATAGGTTCCACTAGGTAAAGTAAAAGATGAGTTTGCAGAATTTGCTCCTCCGATATCAGAATACGAAATTCCACTATTATTAGATGATTGCCATTGAATATTGGTTCCATTTGAACCTGCCAATACAAAAGTTCCAGTTGATCCAGATGCAAGACTTGCTGGACCAGTTGCAGTTCCACCTACAGTTGGAGTGGTGCATGGTTGTGGATTTGCCAATTGTAAAGCGGTAAATGCATTTACTCTACCATGGCCTAAATCAGTGCTCCATGATCCATTAGGCTGTCCGCTTACACCAGAATTATAAGTATATCCACCAACCTTATCACAGCTGGATTCCAAAATCTGTCTTGCCTGAGCATAAGTTAAACTTGGATTTACAGAAAGGATTAATGCCATAACTCCAGATGTATTAGGCGTTGCAGAAGAAGTTCCATTAAAAGTTGCAGTATAATTTCCTGAGCTGTATCCTGCTGAACCAGAAATATCCGTTGTGTAAATCTTTACCCCTGGCGCAGAAACATCTACACCTGTTCCAAAATTGGAACCCCAAAAAGTTTCTCCATCACATGAACTAGGGCTCTTTCTTTGATTACACATACTCATAGCTACCACTGAAACCACATTGGTTAATGTGGCAGGATAACTATTGGCTCCATTGCTGTTTCCAGCTGCAAAAAGTACAATAGAACCTTTTCCTCCTCTACCTAGAGTTACTGCTCTAGATATTGGGTCGTTTATTAAAGTAGAAGGCGAACCACCACCCCAACTGTTACTCAAAATATCAGCAGCTCCTTGGTTCCAAGACCAATCTAAAGATGTTCCAATTCCAGAACTGGTTGTAACCCATGATCCTCCACTTGAGTATGCTATTCGAACAGGAACAATTTTACTATTGTAGGAAATTCCCGCAATTCCAATACTATTATTTCCAGCTGCAGCAACTATTCCAGCGCATGCAGTACCATGTGCATCATTTCCACTTGGAGCTCCCCCACTTCCAAGCCCTGTTCCATCAAAACCCGGTACTAGATTAGCAATTAGATCAGGATGTACTAAATCTACACCTTCATCTATTATTGCAATTTTAATACTTGAAGAGCCTGTAGAAATACCCCAAGCGGATAAAACCCTCATATCAGCACCAACAATACCTCCTGCATTTACTCCATTATATTGCGTTGAGGATCCAGTATTATTAATCGACCATTGTAAATTTAAAAAGGGGTCATTTGTATTGTATTTATTTAAAAATTTTAAAAGATCTGGTTCTGATGTAGCAAAATTATTGGTCTCAGAAAACATATTTGCGAGTTCTAATGCAGGAGCAGCAGAATTTTTATCTGTTTTGATGAAATAAAGCAATTTATCATATTCATATTGTTTAACTATTACTGCTTTACTTTTAATTACTAATTCCTCCATTTTAGAATAGTCAGAAGAATTTCTAAGTTTTACAATAAACTGATCTAGTGCAGCTTGTTCGGTGCCATCTTTATAAATTAAAAAAGGACTTGCATATTGAACTTCTTTTAATTCCTTTAATTTATTGATAAGAGAAATGATTTGAAGTTCAGAAGCATTTGATTTTAATTTTGCAACTGCGACTTTAGGTGATGGCAAAAAGGTTTCTGAGTCGGAAATTTGAAGTAAAGGTTGAGCAGCCAGAATAGCTCTTTGAGATTCTATGCTAATCTCATCATTAAATTTTATTAGAATTTTAGAATGAGAGAATTCGAAATAAGTTTTACCATCAGGAGTATAATGATACCATTTTGAATTTGCAGCTTGTGCAGTAACTTTAGCTGTTGGAATTAATAAAGCGGCAAACAAGCAAGCAATAAAAATTGCTGAGAGTGTGTGTAGTTGTGTTTTCATTATAATTTAATTAGATTCCAAATAAAAAAAAATAATAAACAAAATAGTAAGTATAAATACTTACTATAAATCACCAAAAATGGGTAGAGTTTTAATTCAAAGTCTTTTTAGTTTTTTTAAAATCATTATTTATTTAACCTAAAAAAACAGCGAAATGAAAACAATAATATACTTTAAAAAAATTTCACTAACCATCCTTTTATCTATTGGATGTTATATGGTAATTAATGCCCAAACACTTAACCCATCATCAATTT
>JBBQYA010000094.1:0-10804 GCA_038209155.1 Sphingobacteriales bacterium
AATTAAAACTTGACCTTTTAAAATCTCCCTTTCAATTTCATCTGCAAAGTGTTCAAACTCACTATTGTTTTTTTTAAAGTTATTTAAGTCCTCAGATATTTCTAAACTATCTCGTACCGGAGAAGGGTATCTTGTGGCTCGTCTATTAATTAAATCATATGGGTCTTCAACTTTTCCAACATCTCTTAATTCAAGTAATTTATCAACTAATACGTTTCTCTTTAAAGATAATTCTTTTGAAAAAATATTAATAGCAATTCTTTCAGCAGGAGCAATGTAAGTTTTTGGGAAAATGAAATCTACTAAAATATTAAATATTCTATCCGCAATAAAATCAAGTAATATAGAAGTTGGAATTTCATGCTTATTTGAATTTTCCTTCCTTTCATTTTCAATAAGCAGACAAGTAAGAAATGAAGAATCTTTTTCTTTTATAATTTTAATGGAAAAACTATTTCTGATACCTATTTCTTGATTAATTTTTTGGGTAAGAATTTTTGCTTTTAAACTCTCAATTTCCCCAAATTCAATTTTTATTTCGGTTTTGGCAAATGTCGTTTCGTCAGATGCAAAAACTTTAGGAATTTGCTTTACATAACTTCTAGCAATTATATTTAAATAATCAGAATTATTTTCCGTTAAAAGATGAATTAAATCGATCTCGATTTGGCCTTTGTTTAAAAGGATTTTTATTTCTTCTGATACTTTTCTTGATTTTGGTAATTCGGATCGAAACTTCATAAGACCATAAATTGCGTAAGCAACATATGTCTTTCCTGTATTATTTGGTCCGCAAAGAATAGTTAAGTCTTTATCCAAATTCAATTGGACATGCTTTACATAACCCAATTCTTTAATTTCTAATTTCATTTTAATAAACTAAATACTTTAAATATACCTTTTCTCTCGAATAAGATTGATACCTATTTGTCTTAAAATGATTCGAACAAATCGTCAGGCAAATAATATCCATTTCGCAAATAAACAAAAAATAAAACCTTTCAAAAAATTGCTCCCTTAATCAAATCATCTACAACAGTAGAATCCAATAATGTGCTAGTATCTCCTAAATTACTTACATCCCCTTCGGCTATTTTCCTCAATATTCTTCGCATAATTTTTCCTGATCTGGTTTTTGGTAATGCATTTACTATTTGAATTTTATCTGGTCTTGCCATTCCACCAATGCTTTTGCTAACCAATGCCTTAATTTCAGAAAATAATAATTCTTCATTATCTGTTTTGTGGGTCAAAATTACATACGCATAAATTGCTTGCCCTTTCACAGGATGTGGAAAACCTACTACTGCCGATTCTATTACCAGTTCATGTTCATCAATTGCATCTTCCACTTCAGCTGTTCCTATTCTATGTCCTGAAACATTAATTACGTCATCTACTCTACCAGTAATTCTATAATGTCCATCTTTATCTCTTAAACAGCCATCGCCAGTAAAATAAAAATTTTTGTAGGTGCTAAAATAAGTTTCCCTAAATCGATCATGATCGCCAAAAGTGGTTCTGGCCATTCCAGGCCAAGGAAATTTAATACATAAATTTCCAGAAACATCATCACCTTCCAAGATTTCTCCTTTTTCGTCCACCAAAATTGGCTGAACTCCCGGCAAAGGAAGTAATGCAAAAGAGGGTTTTACTGGACCAATTCCTGCTAAAGGACTAATCATCATTCCACCAGTTTCGGTTTGCCACCAAGTATCTACGATCGGACAATTATTTTTTCCAATATGATCATCATACCAATGCCATGCTTCTTCATTGATAGGTTCACCAACAGATCCAATTATTCGTAAAGATTTTAAACTTTTATTTTCAACCCAATTTTCTCCAAAAGCCATTAAAGAGCGAATAGCAGTAGGTGCTGTATGAAAAATCGTAACTTGATGTTTATCAATTATTTCCCAAAATCTTCCAGCATCTGGAAAAGTTGGAACCCCTTCAAACAAAACTACGGTTGCACCAGCACTTAGCGGTCCATACATTATATAGGTATGCCCTGTAATCCATCCTAAATCTGCGGTGCAGAAAAACAAATCATCAGGTTGGTACTGAAAAACATTTACAAAAGTATAATGAGCATAAATTAAATATCCAGCAGTGCTATGCACAACTCCTTTAGGAACGCCAGTAGAACCAGAAGTATAAAGTATAAAAAGTGGATCTTCCGATTCCATTATTTCTGGTGTGCAATCTGTATTTTGATTTTCCATTTCATGATGCCACCAAAAATCTCTGCCTGTTTTCATTTCAATTTCTGAACCTGTTCTTTTCAAAACGATTACTTTTTTCACTTTTTCGCACATTTCCAATGCTTCATTAATGATTGCTTTTAATGGAATTATCTTTTCTGCTCTGAAAGCACCATCTGATGTAATCACCATTTTGCAATCCGCATTGATAATTCTATCCGCAACAGCTTTTGCAGAAAAACCACTGAAAACAATTGTATGCACCACTCCGATTCTAGCACAAGCCAAACTTGCAATAATCAATTCTGGAACCATTGGCATATAAATACAAATTGTATCGCCCTTTTTTAAACCAGAAGATTTCAAAACATTAGCAAATTTGCAAACCTCAGAATGCAATTCTTGATAAGTTAACGATCTTGATTTTTCATTAATGCTGTTGGATTCCCAAATAATAGCTGTTTTATTAGCTTGATTTTTTAAATGCCGATCTAAGCAATTAATGGTTACATTCATTTGCCCGCCATCAAACCATCGGATTTTAGGTTCAGTAAAATTCCAATCTAATACAGTATCCCATTTTTTTTGCCATTCAAAGTTTACCGCAATTTTTGCCCAAAACCCCTCAGGATCATCTACACTCAATTGATAAGCAGCTTGATATTCGTCAAACGTTTTGATTTGCATGGGAATTAGAATTAAAATTTCATAAAAATCTTTGGATAAAACATCAAAAAGAGAAGCCAACGATTAATTTTCGAATTTAAGTTTTAGTTTCTCGATTTAATAAATAATTGAATTTAAATAATTTGGGCTATTTATCCTGCTCGATGCTTTATAATCCCCAACATTGTTTGGGATGGAACAGGAAAGCGGAAACTTTATCACTCATTTGTATTTACAAATAATGCTTGATGAATTATTAACCCAATTTATTCTTAATTTTTTGCTTAAAGGTTTTGAGTTTAAATTTTACATTTAATGGGAAAAAGTATTATTCTATCTTAAATCTTATCGCATTATATTAAACTTTAATTCATCTTTGATAGTCAAAAAATTGGAAAGAAAATCCATATAAATCGCTCATTTTATTTTTTGTTTTAACTATTGACATTTAGAAATAATATGTCCATATTTGCAATCCGATTAAAAACCGGGTGCAATACGTAAAAATATGTCTAAAATTTGTGATTTAACGGGAAAATCAGCGATGAACGGCTTCAGAGTTTCCAACTCGAATGCTAAAACTAAGCGTAAATTTTATCCGAATCTAAAAATCAAGCGTTTTTTCATTCCTGAAGAAGGAAAATGGATCACGTTGAAAGTATCAACTTCTGCAATCAAAACTATTTCTAAAAATGGAATTACTGCGGTTATCAATAAATTCGTTAAAAACGGTACTATTTAATTTTTAAACGAAAAAAGAAAAATGGCAAAAAAAGGAAATAGAGTTCAGGTAATAATGGAATGCACTGAACATAAAGAAAGTGGATTATCTGGAACTTCTCGATATATCACCACCAAAAACAAGAAAAACACTACGGAAAGATTAGAATTGAAAAAATTCAACCCTATCATGCGTAAAGTAACTGTTCATAAAGAAATTAAATAAGATTTTTAGCATAAGAAAAAATGGCAAAGAAAGTTGTTGCAACCCTAAAAACCGGAACTGGTAAAGAATATTCAAAAGTGATAACGATGAACAAATCACCAAAAACTGGTGCATATTCATTCAAAGAAGTGATTGTTCACAATGATCACATTAAAGATGTTATCAACAAATAATTTTGATTAAATTATTAGGCAAAGCTTCTTTCCCTTCCGGATAGGAGCTTTTTTTATTAATACGCTATGGGAATATTTGATTTTTTCAAAGGAAAAAAGAAAGCAGAACCTGAAATAGAAATTCAGGAAGAGAAAGATTTAAATCAAAGTTTAGAAAAGTCTTCACAATCTGTTTTTTCTCGTCTAACTAAAATTATGGTCGGTAAATCGACTGTAGATGAGCAAGTTTTGGATGATTTGGAAGAATTACTAATCTCAGCAGATGTAGGAGTAAGTACCACGATCAAAGTAATTGAGCGGATAGAGAAAAGAGTAGCGAGAGATAAATATGTAAATACCAATGAATTAAATTCCATTTTAAAAGAGGAAATTAAATCATTACTCTCAGAAAATACAGCTAATTTCTCGGAATTTGTAAAAGAAGATTTTCATAAACCGTATGTGATTATGGTAGTCGGAGTGAATGGAGTTGGAAAAACTACCACCATTGGAAAACTGGCCCATCAATTAATTAAAAACGGAATGACTGTTACACTTGGTGCGGCAGATACCTTCAGAGCTGCGGCAGTAGAGCAATTGGATATTTGGGGCGAACGAGTTGGTGCAAGAGTTATTTCTCAGAAAATGGGATCTGACCCAGCAGCAGTTGCTTTTGACACATTATCCTCAGCAGTTAAAAATAATGACGATGTGGTAATTATAGATACTGCTGGCAGATTGCACAATAAAATAAACCTGATGAACGAGCTTGCCAAAATAAAACAGGTGATGCAAAAAGTAGTTCCTGATGCTCCACATGAGATATTGCTAGTTTTAGATGCCTCTACTGGGCAAAACGCAATTGAACAAGCAAAACAATTTACAGTTGCAACTGCTGTAAATGCATTAGCTTTAACTAAATTGGATGGGACAGCAAAAGGTGGAGTGGTAATTGGTATTTCTGATCAGTTTAATATTCCGGTAAAGTATATTGGAATTGGAGAAGGAATCGAACATCTTCAATTATTTGACAAGCATAAATTTATTGATGCTCTATTTAAACAATAAAATTTAATTGATTTGAGAACAAAAACAAATTCTGTTGCACCTAAACGCAAAGTCAATGTTATAACTTTGGGTTGCTCTAAGAATACTTACGATTCCGAAATTCTTATGGGACAATTGAGTCATAATGGATTTGATGTGCAACATGAATCAAAAAATAAAAAAGATGATATTGTTATCATAAACACTTGCGGTTTTATAGATAATGCAAAACAAGAATCTATCGATACTATTCTAAAATTTACTGAATTAAAAGAAAAAGGGAAAGTTGCTGATTTATATGTTACCGGTTGCTTATCCGAACGATATAAACCAGAGTTAGAAGCAGAAATAACTGGAGTAAATGCCTATTTTGGAACTTCTGATTTGCACAATTTGCTTGCAACGATGGGTGCAGATTATAAGCATGAGTTAATCGGAGAACGTCTTTTAACTACTCCTGCACATTATGCATATTTCAAAATTTCAGAAGGGTGCAATCGTCCTTGCTCTTTTTGTGCTATTCCGCTTATGCGTGGAAAACATGTTTCAAAATCATTAGAAGATTTGGTTCTGGAAGCAAAAAAACTAGCTGCAAATGGTACCAAAGAATTAATTTTAATTGCCCAAGATCTTACTTATTACGGTTTAGATATTTATAATAAAAGATCTTTGGCAGATCTTTTAGATCGCCTTTCGGATGTAGAAGGTATAGAGTGGATCAGAATGCAATATGCTTATCCATCTCAATTTCCGATGGAAATTTTGCCACTCATGCGGGATCGAAAGAATATTTGTAATTATTTAGATATGCCTTTGCAACACATTAGCGATGCTATGTTGAAATCAATGAGGAGAGGAATTACAAAAAGAAGAACCATAGAATTAGTAGATCAAATAAGGCAAGCAGTACCAGAAATTGCATTACGTACCACATTAATTGCAGGATATCCAGGCGAAACAGAACAAGATGCTCAAGAATTATTAGAATTTATAGAACATACAAAATTCGACAGAATGGGTGTTTTTGCTTATTCTCATGAAGAAAAAACTCATGCGCACACGTTAATTGACGATGTGCCTGAAGAAGTAAAAGAGCAAAGAATAGAGGAACTAATGGAAGTTCAGCAAGGAATTTCTTTCGAGAAAAACCTTCAAAAAGTAGGACAAACCTTTAAAGTTTTGTTCGATCGCAAAGAAGGAGAGCACTTTATAGGTAGAACTGAACATGATTCTCCAGAAGTAGACAATGAGGTTTTGGTGAAAGCAGATTCAACTTATGTGAGAGTTGGAGATTTTGCTCAAGTAAAAATAGATCGTGCAGAAGCATTCGATTTATATGGTACCATTTGTTGATTTTTTTATCACAATGAAGAAAAACACTATCAGTTATAAAGAAACAGGGTTTTTTAAAAATATAGTTTTAGATTACATACATAATGAACAAAAAATTAAAGATTTTTATCAATACAGGCCTGAGCCTAGTGCTTTTGAAGGTGTTATTGAAGATAAATCAAGAGAAAAAATTGATAGACAAACTTTAGTAGAAGTTTTAAAACAGCAATATCAAAACATCAACAAAACAACTTTAGTTGAACAAAATCTACTAAAACTATTAGATCAAAACACATTTACCGTTACCACTGGGCATCAATTAAATATCTTCACTGGGCCATTATATTTTATTTATAAAATAATTGCTGCAATTGCCGCTGCAAAAGATGCTCAACAATTAAATCCAGATTATCATATTATTCCAGTTTATTGGATGGCTTCTGAAGATCATGATTTTGAAGAAATAAATCATTTGGATTTTAAGGGTAAAAGATATTCTTGGGATAAATTAACCTCTGGAGCAACAGGAAAAATAGATCCTCAATCGTTGAAACCACTTTTAGATGATCTTGAAATAGAATTGATTGATCATAAATTTGCTAAACCCTTATTTCAACTATTCTCAGATGCATATTTAAATCACTCTACTTTAGCAGATGCTACTAGATATTTTGTTAATGAATTATTTGGTGAATTTGGCCTTTTAGTAATCGATGCTGATGATAAAAGATTAAAATCAATTTTTTCTGAAATTATAGCTAAAGATATTACCGAACAGAAGAGTTTTGAATTGGTAAATGCTCAAATTGTTGAATTAAAAAAATCTGGATATGATGCTCAAGTAAATTCTAGAGAAATTAATTTTTTTTATTTAGCTGAAAATTCCAGAGAACGATTAGTAAAAAAGGATGATTATTATTCAGTTTTGAATACAAAACTTACATTTTCAAAAGATGAACTTTTAAAAGAAATAAAAGAAAATCCGGAAAAATTCAGTCCGAATGTAATCACTCGCCCTCTTTACCAAGAGAAAATATTGCCTAATCTAGCATATATCGGAGGTGGTGCAGAAGTTGCGTATTGGATGGAATTAAGTTCAACATTTAAGTTTTATGGAATAAATTTTCCAATGCTTATTTTAAGACCTTCTGTTTTATTTGTGGCAAAAAAAGTGAAAGATAAAATGGATCGTTTAAATGTAAATTTCAAAAATATATTTTTAAATTCTGATCAACTATTAAATCATTTGGTTTTAGAAAAATCTAAAAACGAATTGCATTTAACCACACAAAAGGAAACAATTTCTAATACGTTGTTAAATTTAGAATCAAGCATTAAGAAAACAGATCCAACGTTAAGTTATTCTTTAAAAGCTTTAGAAGCGAGAATTTCAAAAGCCTTAAATCATTTTGAAAAGAAATTATTAAAAGCCGAAAAAAAGAAATTTGAAATAGAACATCTTCAATTGTTAAAAATAAAAGAAGAATTATTTCCAAAAGGAGTTCTGCAAGAAAGAAACACCACCATTATGGCTTTAGAAATTGATTCTAAAGTTTTTATTAGGGAATTAGTGGAGAAATTATCTTGGTTTGAAATGGAATTTAGTGTTTATGTGGAGGATTGAGGTTTGATTTGAAACTGATGTTTTAATTGAATGTCCATTTATATAATTTAAATTTTTGCAAATTGGAAAATCTTTAGGATAAACGAAACTCTGCCTTTGCCTTACTGAGGTACGAAGCATCTCTTCGCAGAATAATTGATTACAAAGGATGCTTTCTGCTAATTAGAAAATCGGTGGTTTATTTGAATGATTGTTTTTTCAAGTTGTATTTAAAAAAAATTACTACACATTCCCAAAAGAGAATTTCTTCCTTTGCTTTGCTGAGGTTCGTAGCATCTCACATAGTTCATAAAAATCTTTCACAAAAGAGATTCTTCGTGCCTCAGAACTGCAAAAGGAACATTTTTTCAAATTGGAAAATCGGTGATTTAATTGAATAATTGTTTATTCAAGATGAGTTTAAAAAAAATTACCACACATTCCCAAAAGAGAATCTCTTCCTTTGCTTTGCTGAGGTACGTAGCATCTCACATAGTTCATAAAAATCTTTCACAAAAGAGATTCTTCGTGCCTCAGAATTCCAAAGAATGCTTTCTGCTAATTTGGGATTAGATTAATTATACCCTATGTTTAACAAAAAAACCCTGCTAAGCAATGCTAAGCAGGGTTTTTTTAAAAACGATCGGATTATATTATCGAACGATCATTTTGTTGGTAACGTTAAAACCACCTGCATTAATTGTATAGAAATAAATTCCGCTTGTTAAATTAGTAGCATCTATTTGTAATGTATTAACACCTGCGCTCATATTTTGAGATTTCTCAGATATAGTTTGACCTAAAACATTTGTAATTGTCATACTTACGTTTAAAGATCTTTCTAAATTTACATTAACCTGTGAAACACCAGAGAATGGATTCGGGAAATTGTTAGAAACTGTAAATACATTATTAGATATATTAGATAATCCAACAGTTCCACCATAAAAAGCTCTAAGAAGATTATCTGTATAAGTGTTATTTAATACCTCAATTCCATTAGCATATGAGTGAACTACAGGATCTGTACCTGCTAAACCTAATGTTGCCATTACAGCAGGTATTTGGTAACTATTAGCTGTTTGTATTGCTTCTTGATAAATAGATGTTAAATATGCAACACCATCAAAATCTCCTCCAGCAGTAACATTAAGTATTGGAGTGAAAAGTCTAGTGGATATATCCATACCAAGAATGTTGAAATTTGGAAAAGTATTTCCCCCAGTATCAATTTGATTTGCAACTTCAGTATCGGTAAAAGCAAAAAATACCTTTGAGCCGTCTTTAGATCTTGAAGTCTGAGGTCTAGTATCAAGAGAATAAGGATCAGAAGTAGGATTTCCTCTAAAACTTGCTAATCTAACAATTTCTATAGCTTCCCATTTATTTGCTATTGAATTAAAAGTTATATCATACACTCCTTGAGCAAATCTACCAGTTTGTATTGAATAGTCTGTTGTAGGAGATTTGGAAGCAGCAACAATAGAAAAGTGAGGATTACCATTAATATCTACTACAATATCGGCTTCAAAAGCTGTAGAAATAGTGGTAGTAGGAGTGAAACCCAAACTATCTATAATGTTTGAAAAGCTATCTAAGTCTAGAACAATAGGTCCAGACCAATTTAATCCTCCATCCATAGTCTTATAAAAAATTGGATTGAACTTTCCTGTAACTCTATTAGGATCATTTAAATCTGCAACTGATCCATACCATCCAATATTTCCAGTGGGATCAAATCCTATACTTGCAGATGCAGAATTTGCCATAGTATCTGGAAAAGTAACTGCTACCGACCAATCAACATCATTAGTTAGATTATTAAAAATTCCTTTGTATGCTTGTGCCTGATTGGTAAGTCCATTAAAATCAGCCACCCAAAATTCTCCTGGTTTAACTTCAACTAGAGAAGTTCCTTGGCTAGCATTATCTGCATTAAATCCAGAATTTTCAGTATTCCCAGTTCCATCCAATTTTCTAACACCCGTTACAGTTGTTCCAAAAGCAGTACCGCCAGTTAAAGTAGATCCGGTATAAACTAAATAAGCATTATTAGCAACAGTATTTCCTGCTGGATTATAAATTAATCCTTGTGGATGTCTACAAGGATTAAGGTTTATTGGATTAAGAGGGCCAATATCTGTAGTAAAGGTAATACCGCCATCAGTAGATAAGTCGTATCTTAAATTACCAGAAGCTCCAGATCCTGTTACCGATGGGGCGTTTCTATGAACGAACAAAACCGTATTAAGAGTTGTGTTTACACTTATAGGATTTACGTCACTTAATAAATTTGTAAATGCATTAGCTGATGTACCTAAAGTAGTAAAAGTAACTGCCAAAGAATTAGTCTTAACACCTTGAACTTTTTTCGTTGGTTTTAAACCTGTTGGTGCAAAAGATGGATTTTCGTAATTATTAGCTAAAACGAATTTTGAATAAGTCTTAAGGCTTTGTGCAGACGCCGAAGCCGCTAATCCAAAACCTAATGTAATTAAAAGTAATTTTTTCATCATGTGTTGTTAATTTGAGTTTTAAAATATTAAATGATAAATCTAAGTTACTGTTTAAATTTTTTCAATGCAAATAAAATAACAAAAAACCCTGCTCAGCATAGCTGAGCAGGGTTTAAATTTTTAACGATCGGATTATATTATCGAACGATCATTTTGTTGGTAACGTTAAAACCACCTGCATTAATAGTATAGAAATAAATTCCGCTTGTTAAATTAGTAGCATCTATTTGTAATGTATTAACACCTGCGCTCATATTTTGAGATTTCTCAGATATAGTTTGACCTAAAACATTTGTAATTGTCATCCTTACATTTAAAGATCTTTCTAAATTTAC
>JBBQYA010000095.1:0-10490 GCA_038209155.1 Sphingobacteriales bacterium
TTTTTAATTAGAAATTATCATTAATAAAATGGAGAAAAAATTAACCACAGAAAGTTTTACTTCACATGTTGAGGTTGAAAAAATTCTTAAAGAATTGAATGAACAATATCCCATTCAAAATCCATTGGTGATTTCTGATGTATTGGATGGTGAAGGGAATCAATATGTAGATTTGGTACAAGAAGGAGGTGGAGTATTGGGAATAGCTTTAGTTGGCTATACCTATATTTTGGAAGAAATGGGTATACGATTTTATTCTCTAGCGGGTACGAGCGCTGGTGCCATCAATACGATACTTATGGCTGGAATTGGAAATAAAGAAGATAAAAAGTCGAAAGCAATTCTTGGACACCTAAGTTTGACTAATTTTTTTGATTTTGTAGATGGAAACGGAATTGTAAAATTCTTCTTAAAAAGTTTTATTTCTGTTAAAGATTATGGAAAAAGAATTAAAAATAGTTTTCTTTTATTAATAAGCATTTTATCCCTTTCTAGTATTTTTTTGGCTGTAAGCGTTTTAATGGTTGACATTAATTTACTAAAAATTATTTTAAGTTTAGTTTTATTTGGTTCATATATTATAGCCATAACTTTAATAATATTTTTTGTTTCAAAAATTAATTTATTCAAAAAATATGGTTTTGGACTTAACCCTGGTAGAGTTTTCACCAAATGGATAAAAGATATTTTAGATGCCGAACAGGTATTTACAATTGATCAGCTTTGCAAAAAAATAAACACTCCTGCTTCTAATTTACATTTGAGAAAAGGCAGAAATGAAAATCATGAAATGATTGGAAGTTTAACTATAGTAACTTGTGATATTACTACTCAAATAAAAGTTGAACTTCCTGCAATGGGCGATTTATATTATGTAAAGCCAGGTGAAGTTCACCCATCAGAATTGGTTAGAGCCTCCATGTCTATTCCGATTTTCTTTAAGCCATTTAATATCAAAATACCCCATTCTAATACACCAGAACTAAAAGAAATCTGGAAAACAAAATTAAACTATAGTGGAATTATTCCAAATCAAGTATATTTAGTAGATGGAGGAATGATTTCTAATTTTCCTATTAATGTTTTTTTTAATGATAAAATAAGAATGCCAAGAATGCCAACATTAGGTATTTTGTTGGATGATGTAAATCTTAAACTAGAAAGTGAAATAACAAGTTTAGGAATGTTTTTGTCTAAATTACTAAGCACCATTCGTTCACATAACGATAAGGATTTTCAAATAAAACATAACGACTTTGAAAAAACGATTGGCAAAATAGATGTGAGAGGTTATAATTGGCTAAACTTTAGCATAAAAGATCAAGAAAAAATTGGATTATTTATAAAAGGTGCGGAAGCTGCAAGGGATTTCCTTTTAAAATTTAATTGGGTAGAATATAAAAATGAACGTGCTCAATTATTTGATCTAAGAAATTCTGAACATAAAAAAACCCCAGAAATTTCTGGGGTTCAACCGCTTATTACAAAAAATGAAAATTATAGAATAAATGGATCAACGATCGCTAAAACTTGAGCTTTGGTTAAAGGCTCATCAAAAGCTTCGGATGCTTGAACACTAGTAATGTTTGAATTTCCACCGATTCCAACTATTTTTACTCCAGCTTGATTGGTTAAAGATTCACCATTATAAGATGCTTGAACAGCTGATCCAATTCCACCAGTTTGATCTAATGTAATCCAAGGCTTAATAACCACAGAAGGATTTAATGCTTTTCTCATTTGACGAATGTGAGAAGCATGTCTAGCTTCTACAGAGTGAATCTGTAAAGCAGCTGTCAAAACTGCATTATTATTTATTAATACTGTCGCTTGACCTTTATAAGCTCTTACTCCTGTATCTTCAAATGTCTGAGCTACTGCAAGAAAAGTTTGATAATTAGTAAAAACATCAGCAAAAGCACCATTAGCAGTAAAGTCAAAAGTTGGTTCAGCTACAGCAGTTCCACCTAAAGAGGTTATGGTAGCTTTTAATGTATTTACATGAGCGCGTTCATGATTTTTAATAGTTGTAATTGCACCAGTTGCAGCACCGCCAGGAATTAAAGCAACACCTTTGAGCAATGCTTGATCATAAAAAGCTGCTTCTAAATATTCTAAAGTCAAAGCAAAATTTAAAACCTCCACTACGTCAGTAGTTGATTGACCATAGGCTTTTTTAAACATTGAACCCAATGCTAATGGAACAGCCGCTAAAGCTATTTTGCTTCCGAAACTTGCGAAACTTTTCATTGCTCCTCTTCTGCTATCTAACCGTTGGTATATTTCTGGATCTTTAGTTTCAAGATCTGTAATTATTTTTTGTATGTTCAAATGTTCGTTTTTTTAAGGTCTTGGTAAATTGTTACCATTAATTTTAGTTTTAATGTATGTTCCCGCAATGGCTAAAACTGCATCAGGGGTACGCTGAATATCTAATCCTGCATCATCAACTACAGAACTATCTGCAAATGTGCCATTAGAAATTAAATTACGTATCAGTGCTGCATGGCGTGCCTCTACAGAAATAATTTTTCCTATTAACAAAAGATTATTAACATTTTGAATCAATTGGCTTGCGCCATTGTATGCACTTACTCCTAAATCTTCTAAATCTTTTGCTGCTGCTAGGACACTTTCTCTTTTAGAAAAATCGATAGAAGAAAAATTGAATTCCAAATTTTGAATAGCCGCTTTTCCAATCAATGCTTTAAAAAATTCTCTATGAATTATTTCATGGTCTCTAATATCAGTTAAAAAATCAGTTTCCGCTTCAGTTATTCCAGAATAGAGAGAATCAATAACTTGAGTGTAAAATGCTGCTTCTAATTGCTCCAACGCATAAGCATAATTTAGAATTCCAATATCACCATTACCGAGATTTATACCATCATTTGAATCGCTATCATCATCTTTTTTGCAGGCAGATCCTAAGATTAAAATACCTGAGGTCATTCCTGCATAACCAAGGAGTTTACGTCGAGAAACCTGATAAAAGCTTTTCGTTTGTGTAATCATCGTTTCATTATTTAAATTTATTTATCAATATATAATTAGCTAAAATGGGTTTTAAATCAAATACATTTTAATAATGAACTTGAAATTAATACTTGAGATTTTAAAGTGGTTTTGAACTTCACAAAACTAATATTTTAATAAGAAAATAATTTTAAAGAAAGATCCTATTTTGAGATTATTTTGAATAAAAAATCGCAATTATTTTAATCAATCATTAAATATCCAAACTAGATTTTTAATAATCTGAAGGAATCAAGATATTAAAGGTTTTTAATTAGCAATTTAATAATTACAAAAAATTAAAAAAAAAATTTTAGCTATAGAATTCATAAACGAAAATAATTTCTTAGATAAAATTCTTATCGAAAAAAAACATTTTCTTAATCGCAAAATTGACTCTTAAAGAGTATTTGTTTCCACTCTATTAAGCCATTGTTTAGAAATAGAAACTTATAAGGTCTATAATTGTTAAATTATTGTAAATTCGCCGTTCAAAAAAAAACCATAATAACTCACGTAAACACATGAAATTATCACAATTCTCTTTTACCTTACCAGAATCTTTGATTGCAAGTAATCCCGCTGCTCATAGAGACGAATCCAGATTATTGGTTTTACACAAGGATAGTGGTAAAATAGAGCATAAAATTTTTAAAGATGTTTTAGATTATTTCAATGATAAGGATGTAATGATCCTGAATAATACCAAAGTTTTTCCAGCCAGATTATATGGTAATAAAGAAAAAACAGGTGCTCAGATAGAAGTATTTCTGTTGAGAGAATTGAATAAAGAAATGCGTTTGTGGGATGTATTAGTGGATCCTGCGAGAAAAATCAGAGTAGGAAATAAATTATATTTTGGTGAAGACGATTTATTAGTAGCGGAAGTTGTGGACAATACCACATCTAGAGGCAGAACTATTCGTTTTCTTTTTGATGGAACTGATGCAGATTTTAGAAAAGCAGTAGAAATTTTAGGAGAAACTCCGCTTCCAAAATACATAAAAAGAAAAGCTACCGCGGAAGATAAAGATAGATATCAGACTATTTATGCAAAAGAAGAAGGAGCAGTAGCTGCACCAACCGCAGGCCTGCATTTCAGTCGCGAATTGATGAAACGTCTAGAGCTAAAGGGAATTGAATTTGCAGAAGTTACGTTGCATATTGGTTTGGGAACCTTTAGATCTGTAGAAGTAGAAGATTTGACTAAACATAAAATGGATTCTGAACATATTATGATTAAAGAAGATACTGTGAAAATCGTAAATAAAGGAATTGAGAATAAGCAAAGAATTTGTGCAGTAGGAACTACAACTATGCGAGCAATTGAATCCAGTGTTTCTGCTGGTAGATTATTAAAACCTGTAAACGACTGGACGAGTAAATTCATATTTCCTCCATTTGATTTTTCTATAGCAAATTCTATGATTACTAATTTTCATACATCACAAAGCACTTTATTAATGATGGTTGCAGCATTTGGCGGATATGAAAATGTAATGGAAGCTTACCAAGTAGCAATTAAGGAAAAATATAAATTCTACAGCTACGGTGATGCAATGTTGATTATTTAATCGACACACAAATTAAAATCATGAAGAATTTTGCAATCATTGTAGCTGGTGGTACTGGCTCTAGAATGCAAAGCGAAATTCCAAAGCAGTTTATGCTGCTTGCTGGAAAACCCGTGCTCATGCATACAATTGAAGCATTTGCTAAAAGTGATTCTAATCCAGAAATTATCATTGTTTTGAATGTACATTTCCACCAACAATGGGAGAAATTATGTAAAGAATATGAATTTATCGTTCCCTTTCAATTGGTAAAAGCTGGAGAAACCCGATTTCAATCGGTAAAAAACGGATTGAAATTGGTAAAAACAAAAAGCTTAATAGCGGTTCATGATGCAGTAAGACCATTAATCAGTTCTAAATTTATTGATTACTGTTTCTCCGAAGCAGAAAAACATGAATCTGCAATACCCGTAATACCTTGTTCTCAATCGTTGCGAAAACTGGACGGAGTAAAATCAAGCTCATTAGATAGAAAGTCGTATGTATTAGTTCAAACTCCGCAAATATTTACTTACAAAATAATTACTAAAAGCTATAACGAGCCATTTAGAAATGAATTTACAGACGATGCTTCTGTTGTAGAATTTGCTGGCAATGATTTGCATTTGGTAAAAGGAGAAGAATCCAATATCAAAATAACCTATCCAATAGATTTAGTGATTGCGAATGCAATTCTGACCCAAGCATAAAAAAAACCCTTTCGGGTTTAGATTATTAATATTCGTCTTCGTTAAAAAAGAAATCATCTTTGGTAGGATAATCCGGCCAAATCTCTTCAATACTTTCATACGGCTCGCCATCATCTTCCAGCGCCTGTAAATTTTCAATAACCTCTACTGGAGCTCCAGATCTGATTCCGTAATCAATCAATTCGTCCTTGGTAGCAGGCCATGGTGCATCTTCTAAATGTGATGCTAATTCTAATGTCCAATACATATTAAATTTTAATGTTAAATAGTAGATTCCTGAAAAATTTTTCGCAAATGTACATTTATTAACGAAAAAAACAAGGAAAAGGTTTGCTTAGTTTTTTATTCTATAATCTAGGTTTAAGTTGTTTAAATGAAGGTTTTTACAATCTAGGTAGCCAAATGTATTCTTTTACTCCTGCATTTTTTCCTAACATTCTGGCAAGTGTGAAAAGATAATCGGATAGTCTATTTAGGTAAGTCATTATTATTTCTTCTACATGGCTCATTTCAGAAAGATGCACAACCAAACGTTCTGCTCGCCTGCATACACATCTTGCCACATGACAAAATGAAACCACTTGAGAACCTCCAGGAAGAATAAAATGACGAAGCTCTGGTAATTTTGCAGTCATTAAATCTATTTGAGTTTCCAATAACGTGATATCTTCAAGGTGCAAATCAGGAATTTTCTTTACTTCCTTATCTGGATCAGAAGCTATTAGAGAGCCAATCGTAAATAGTCGATCTTGTACTTCTTGCAATATTTTATTCACTTCTTCCCCATTTTCATGGTCTCTAATTAATCCTATATATGCGTTTAGTTCATCAACAGTTCCACAACTTTCTATTCGTAAATGATGCTTAGGAACTCGAGTCCCTCCGATTAATGAAGTCTGACCCTTATCGCCAGTTTTAGTATAAATTTTCATGAATTATAATGATGTTTTGAATCTTAGTAAGAAAAATTATAGGTATTTGTTTTAAACTATGCAGAAACTACTATTTCTGAATTTGCATAATCATTTTCTATAATTCCATCTCTTAAACGAACAATTCTATGTGCGTGCCTAGCAATGTCTTCTTCGTGGGTCACTAAAATAATAGTATTTCCTTTTTTATGAATTTCTTCCAACAATGCCATTATTTCTACCGAAGTTTTGGTATCCAAATTTCCGGTAGGCTCATCGGCTAAAATTATAGAAGGATGATTTACCAATGCCCTTGCCATAGCCACTCTTTGTCTTTGGCCTCCCGAAAGCTCGTTTGGTCGGTGTTTTACTCTATCAGCGAGACCTACTCCCGTTAAAACATCCATTGCACGTTTATCCCTTTCAGCTTTAGAAAAACCTGCGTAAATTAATGGTAATGCTACATTTTCTAAAGCAGTAGATCTTGGCAATAAATTAAAAGTCTGAAATACAAATCCAATTTCTTTATTTCTAACTTCTGCTAAATCGTTGTCGGTCATGTTGCTTACATCTATTCCATTTAGAACATATAAACCTTTGCTAGGAGTATCTAAACATCCCAATATATTCATTAAGGTAGATTTTCCAGAACCAGATGGACCCATTAAGGCTACAAATTCTCCTTTTTTTATCGTCAATGAAACAGAAACCAAAGCATTGATGGTCTCTGAACCAATTTGGTATGATTTTCCAATATTTTCTATTTTAATTAAATCCTGCATGTTTCTTATTTGGCGATGAAAATATTAAATAATTTTTTGTCTGGATAGTTGTATCAGTGTTTTTACTCGATCACTTTTGCAACTCGGAAATAATCTGAATTCTTTTTGGGTGCATTTAGCAAAGCTTCATCTTTAGTAATCTCCGTTTTCACAACATCTGGTCGAAATACATTCACAGAATCTGTCATATAAATTAAAGGCTTCACATTGCTAGTATCTATTTCATTTAACTTTTCCATGAAGGTTAAAATTTTGTTCATATCATCTATCACCTCTATTTTCTCCTCTTGAGTAAATTCAAGTCTGGCTAAATGCGCAACTTTATTTACTAATTCTTCATTTACTTTCATGCTATTGCTATTTCTTGTTTATTAATGTAAGTAGTCAAATTGGTATTGATGATGTTAAAAACTTGATCTCTCAAAAGTTTATCATCATCCAAAGATAAATTGGCAGTTTCTATTGGAGCATTTATATATATTTTTGAAATGCCTGGTCTTGTTCCTTTTTTTTCTCCATCATCTGGAAAAAATTCATAATTATTTAAAAATGTAACCGGAATAACTGGAATTTTATTTTCTATTGCCAATCTAAATGCTCCAGCTTTAAACTCATCCATCACTGGATAGTTTTCCGGAATCTTGCCTTCAGGAAAAATAATTAATCCCATTCCATTTGCTAAGTTCTCGCTAGCCTTCTTAAAAGCTCTGTATCCACTTATTTTGCTTTCTCTATTTACAGGAATATCGATAGTTTTAAAAAATAAACCCAAAACTGGATGTTCTAATAATTCATGCTTTCCCATAAAATGGAAATTACTTTTTGCAATGATGCACATAAATGGAGTATCAATATGGGAAGCATGATTACCACAATAGATATATTTTCCGTTTGGCTCTGCTCCCGCAGCATAACTTACTTGATAAAAAATGCCTGAAGAGTAGAAACTTATTTGGGACCAAAATTTTCTCAGTTTGTTTAAAACAGGATATCGCTCAGGTTTTCTAGAGAAATAAAAAAATAAAGGAAAAAGAAGGAAAAAAAATATAACAACCATTAACTGATACCAATAGCTGTGAACTCTTCTTAAAAATAAAATCATCGTCGGCAAAAATAAGATATTTTACTTACTTTCGAGGCTATGGAAACGGTAGTGAGTGGCATTAGATCCACTGGAAATCTGCATTTGGGAAATTATTTCGGTGCTATTCAAAATTTTATAAAAATGCAGGAAACGCATAAGTGTTTTTTCTTCATTGCAGATTATCATTCTTTAACTACCCATCCTACTCCAGCTGATTTAAAAAATGCAGCAAAAACTGTTTTAATTGAATATCTATCTTCTGGAATAGATCCAGAAAAATGCTCGATGTATTTTCAGTCTGATGTGCCAGAAGTTGCAGAGTTATATTTGCTTTTAAATATGAATGCGTATTTGGGCGAATTGGAAAGAAGTACCTCTTTCAAAGATAAAGTGAGAGACAATCCAGATAATGTGAACGCAGGATTATTGACTTATCCAGTATTGATGGCGGCTGATATTTTATTGCATAATGCTACAAAAGTACCCGTTGGCAAAGATCAAGAGCAACATTTGGAAATGTGCAGAACGTTTGCAAACCGTTTTAATCGTTTGTATAAAGTGGAATATTTTAATGAACCAGAGGCTTTTAATTTTGGTACTCAATTGATAAAAGTTCCAGGTTTGGATGGAAAAGGAAAAATGGGAAAGTCAGAGGGAGAAGGTAATGCAATTTTTTTAGCAGATTCGCCAGAAATTATTCGCAAAAAAGTAATGAAAGCAGTGACAGATGCTGGACCAACTATACCAAATAGTGAAATGCCAGAAGCAATTCAAAATATTTTTACTTTGTTATCCATTGTTTCTCAAGTAGACGTAATTGAACATTTTAAAACACAGTACAATAATTGTAGTATTAGATACGGTGATATAAAAAAGCAATTAGCAGAAGATACGATTCTCTTTACTCAACCTATTCGAGAAAAAATAGTAGACATGCAGAAAAATGATGAATACATAAAAAAAGTAGCATCAGATGGCGCATCTAAAGCAAGAGAAAGTGCTCAAAAAACAATTTCAGAGGTTAGAAAAATCATTGGTTTCAATCATTAAAATAAATACATAAGGTATGCATATTGCAATTGTAGGCAACATTGGAGCGGGAAAAACTACGCTTACAGAAAAATTAGCGAAGCACTATACTTGCGAAGCTCAATATGAAGATGTAGATGAAAATCCTTATTTGAATGATTTTTATCAGGATATGAAACGGTGGTCATTTAATCTTCAAATTTATTTTCTGAACAGCCGATTTAACCAATTAATGGATATTCAGAAAAACACTCGTTTTGTTATTCAAGATCGAACAATTTATGAAGATGCCTATATTTTTGCAGATAATTTGCACGAAATGGGTTTGATGACTTCTCGGGATTATAAAAATTATTTAGGTGTTTTCAACTCTGTAAAACAATTTATAAAACCACCTGATTTATTAATTTATCTGAAAGCATCTGTTCCTACCTTGGTTAGTCAAATTCAGAAAAGAGGGAGAGATTATGAAAGCAGTATTCGCTTAGACTATTTATCTAAATTAAATGAACGATATGAAAATTGGATTAATTCTTACAAAGAAGGAAAATTATTGATCATTCAGGTAGATAAAATGAATTATGCTGATAATCCAGAAGATTTAGGATCTATTATTCATAGCATAGAAAAAGAATTTCATGGTTTGTTTTCTTAACGGGAAATGAAAATATTAGGGATCATTCCAGCCAGATTTGCTTCTACTCGTTTTCCTGGAAAACCTCTCATAGAGATTGGGGAAAAAACTATGATTGAGCGGGTTTATATTCAATCAAAGAAATGCAAATTACTTTCAGAAGTTGTGGTTGCTACCGATGATAATCGAATTTTTGATCATGTAATTTCATTTGGAGGAAAAGCAATTATGACTTCAGAAGATCATCAAAGTGGAACAGATAGATGTGCAGAAGTGGCAGGTAAATACACCGATTACGATGTTGTAATTAATATTCAAGGTGATGAACCCTTTATAGATCCAGAACAAATAGAAGTTTTGTGTAATTGCTTTTTACATCAACAAGCAGAAATTGCAACATTGATAAGACCAATTACTAATATTTCTATTTTAGAAAATACGAACAGTCCGAAAGTGGTGATCAATCTTAATAATGAAGCATTATATTTTAGTCGTTCGGTAATTCCATTTATCAGAAATCAAGAAAAAGAAAACTGGGCGAATCATTTTCCATTTTACCAACACATTGGAATTTACGGATATAAAACAAAAACCTTACAGGAAATAGCCAAACTAAAACCATCAAGTTTAGAACTGGCAGAAAATTTAGAACAATTGCGTTGGTTAGAAAACGGATATAAAATTAAAACTGCTGTGAGTTCCCATTTGTCTTTATCGATAGATTCTCCCGAAGATTTGAAAGATATTGAAAGGTATTTATAGGTTTTTTAAT
>JBBQYA010000096.1:0-10422 GCA_038209155.1 Sphingobacteriales bacterium
TCAAATTCATTTTTTTTCTGATTAAAAAAAAGTTCAAAACCTCCACAATTCTCATATTTCAAATCATCTCCACAAAGGTTTTTTAATAATTCCAAACCTTGCCATCTCATTTCAACAATAGTTTTCAAATCGTTTTCCGAACTGGTTTTCAATTGTGCTAACAATTCAGAAACACTCCCAAAGCACGCAAAACCAGCGTTTTTGGTACTTGCCCCATTGGGAAGTAAACCTCTTTCAATGATTCCAATTTTTAATTTTGGATCTTCAACTTTAAGATGAATTGCTGCACTTAAGCCAACAATACCAGATCCAATGATGAGTACATCATATCCAGAAAAAAAAGAAGATTTCTCCCAAATGGAATAATTATTATTCATTATTTTTGAAAATATTAACTCTGCAATCTGCCAAATTTTTTTGGCAAAACGTATGGAACGTAAATTGCAAAAGCAGTATAAACTTAAAAAAACAAAAATATGGGATTAGCACCAATTGTATTAATGGTCATCATCATGGGAGCAAGCTGGTTTGTGGGTTGGAAATTCAAAAAAAGATTTGAAGAATATTCACAAATACCATTGCAAAGTGGAATGACCGGCGAAGATATCGCCAAAAAAATGTTAGCAGATCATGGAATTAATGATGTAAAAGTAATTTCTGTAGAAGGACAATTAACCGATCATTATAATCCTGCAGATCGAACGGTAAATTTAAGTCCAGATGTATTTCATGGAAGAAGCATTGCCGCAGCAGCAGTTTCGGCTCACGAATGTGGTCATGCTGTGCAACATGCAAAAGCTTATGCTTGGTTACAATTTAGATCATCTATGGTTCCTGCTTTAAGTATCACTTCTAGATATATGCAATGGATATTGTTAGGTGGAATTCTATTACTTTCTACTTTTCCTTATTTATTATTAGCAGGTATTATCCTTTTTGCTTTGACTACTTTATTTAGTTTCGTTACCCTACCAGTAGAATTCGACGCTAGTAATAGAGCATTGGCTTGGTTAGATAGCAGTGGAATTACAAGATCTGGAGAACACGAAACTGCAAAAAATGCACTTTGGTGGGCAGCTATGACTTATGTAGTTGCTGCATTAGCTTCTCTTGCTACACTTCTTTATTATGTAAGCATATTCATGGGAAGAAGAGATTAATTGAAAATTATTAAAAATTAAAAAACTCCTGACCGTAATTGGTCAGGAGTTTTTTTTTGCTAATTAATTTGACCAATAAAAAAATCTGATTCTTTTAGAATATTTAGACTTTACCATTTTTTATCTCAATAGCAATCAAATTTTACCTTCATCCAAACAAGATCGAAAAAACCTCCTCTATTTTAGAAACAGTTTCTATCTCAATGGAAAATCGTTTTTGGTCCAATCCTTTGCTATTATATTTAGAAACAACTATTTTTTATGTCAATAGCAATCAAATTTCACCTTTACCCAAACAAGCTCGAAAAAACCTCCTCTATTTTAGAAACAGTTTCTATCTCAATGGAAAATCGTTTTCGGTCCAATCCTTTGCTATTATATTTAGAAACAAATATTTTTTCCATCCCTAGTTTTTCAGCTTCCGATATTCTTTGTTCTATTCTATTTACTGCTCTTATCTCTCCAGAAAGCCCAACTTCGGCAGAAAAGCAAACTTTTGGAGGAATAGGCATATCCTGATATGATGAAATAATAGCCGCAACTACTCCTAAATCTATGGCTGGATCTTCTACTTTAATTCCTCCAGTTATATTTAAAAAAACATCATTGGCTCCCAATTTAAATCCACATCTTTTTTCCAATACTGCCAATAACATATTCATTCTACGAAGATCAAAACCAGTAGCTGATCTTTGTGCAGTTCCGTAATTGGAAGGACTTACCAATGCTTGTGATTCTATTAATAATGGTCGCATTCCTTCTATGGTTACAGAAATGGCAATTCCACTTAATGGTTCATCTCTTGGCGATAATAAAATTTCTGAAGGATTAGAAACCTCTCTCAAACCGCTTCCTTGCATTTCGTATATTCCTAATTCTGAAGTAGAACCAAATCTATTTTTAGAACATCGCAACAATCTATAAATATGGTGTCTATCTCCCTCGAACTGCAAAACGGTGTCTACCATATGTTCCAAAATTTTTGGTCCTGCTATAATTCCGTCTTTAGTAATGTGTCCAACTAAAAAAACTGGTGTACCACTTTCTTTAGCAAATTTAATCAACTCTGCCGTACATTCTCTGATCTGGGAAACGCTGCCAGCAGCAGAATCTATGTGTGCGGAATATAAAGTTTGAATAGAATCTATGATAACAAGTTGCGGCTCTACTTTTTCTAATTGTTTGAAGATATTTTGGGTCGCAGTTTCGGTCAATACAAAACATTGATTTCCTTTTCCGGGCTTAATGCGTTCTGCACGCATTTTCAATTGTTGTTCGCTTTCTTCACCAGAAATATAAAGAACCTTTCCTCCTGTGTGTCCAAGTGCGGTTTGTAGCATCAAAGTAGATTTTCCAATTCCTGGTTCTCCACCTATCAAGGTTACCGAACCCGGTACTATTCCACCTCCTAAAATTCTATTAAGTTCTCCGTCATGTGTAATAATGCGTTTTTGAACGGTATTATCTATTTCTTCTATTGCAATGGGAGCATTCATCCTTTTGGAAGATGCCACTTGATATAGAGAACTTGAGTTGTCTGATTTCTCGACAACTTCTTCTACAAATGTATTCCACTCACCACAAGAAGGGCATTTCCCCAACCATTTAGCAGCCTGAGTTCCGCAGTTCTGGCAGAAAAAGCTAGTTTTTAATTTCGCCATTAGCTATTCATCAACTCCTCTATCTCTTCTATTTCTCTTGGAATGCTTGCCATTAAATCAATATTTCCATTTTTGGTAAGTTGTAAATTATTTTCAATTCTAATTCCTAATCCTTCTTTTGGAATATAAATTCCGGGTTCGCAAGTCAAAACCATTCCTTCTTCTAATTTTTGATATCTGTTTCCCAAATCATGAACATCTAAACCCAAAAAATGAGAAGTTCCATGCATGAAATATTGTTTATATAAAGGCATCGCAGAATCTTGTTTTAAAACTTCTTGTCTATCTAACAAACCCAAATCTATTAATTCAGATTCCATAAAATTTCCTACTTCCTTTTGATACTCATCTAATAAAATTCCCGGTTGCAATATTCCAGTTGCAAATTTCATGGTTCTAAGAACTGCATTATAAACCTGCTTTTGTCTTTCAGAATATCTCCCAGAAACCGGGATTGATCGACTTAAATCTGCATTATAATTCGCGTACTCTGCGCCAAAATCTAAAAGTATTACCTCTCCATCATAGCAAACTTTGTTATTATCATTATAATGTAAAATACATGCAGATGCTCCAGATGCTATAATTGGATTGTATGCATGGCCTGTTGCTCTATTTTTGATAAACTCATGAATTATTTCTGCTTCTATTTCATATTCTGTTACTTCGGGTTTTACAAATTTTAAAACTCTACGGAATGCAGATTCAGTAATCTGGCAGGCGGTTTTGATTTGAGCTATTTCGATTTCAGATTTTATTGCACGTAGTTTTCTAAATATTGGAGCAGCTCGATTATACTGATGCAATGGAAATCTGTTTTTTAAATCTAAAGCCAATCTTAAATCGCGATAGGGAACCGTATGAGAGTAGCGATCATTATCATTACTATTCAAATATATATTTTCTGCATAATTAAGAAGCAGGTTTAATATGGCTTCATATTCATCCAACCAAAAAATTGATTCGATTCCAGAAGCTTGTTTTGCTTCCTCTTTAGTATATTTATGACCTTCCCAAACTGCTATACGTTCGTTCGTTTGTTTTAAAAATAAAACTTCTCTATAAGCTAGAATGGGACTATCTGGAAATAATATTAGAATGCTTTGTTCCTGATCTATTCCAGATAAGTAAAACAAGTCTGGACTTTGCTTAAAAGTTAATAAAGCATCTCCACTTTTAGGAAATTCATCGTTAGAATGAATGATAACAATGGAATTAGATTTAATATTTGAAACAAAACGTTGTCTATTTTCGATAAACAGTTTGTTTTCAGGTGCGATATATTTCATAAACTTAAAAAAGAAAAAGTAAATAGAGCTTTTAGTAAAATTATTGAGGGTAAAATAAGGTGATTAAGGTGGAATTTAAAATTTAATTTTGCATTATTTTTGTTATTTTGAAAATTAAATTACATTTGGCGAGATTGTCGAAAAAATGCTCTCAGAACACTCAAACAAAAAAACAAAAATGAAAAACTTTACCTTCAGAAAAATTATTACTCTTAGCATAGTTTTACTTGCTTTTTCGGCAGGAACTTTCGCTCAGAAAACTACTACAAGCACAACTACTACAGAAGTTAAAAATACAACTTTCGGAGGTAGGCAACAATTCAGAACTTGGTCTGTGGCTTTAAACGCAGGTATGCAAAATCCATTTACTATTTTTGGAGGCAAAAATGATTTTGATGCTAGAGATGGTTTTGAATTTGGTTACGGTTTGGGTTTAAGTGTTGAAAAACAATTAGGACACAATTTTGCCTTACGTGGAGATTATTTATTTGGTCAATTAAAAGGAAAAAACGTACCACTTTCTTCCGAATTTCCAGTTGGAGAATTTAAAACTACCATCAATGGAGAAGGAACTTTAAACTTTGTAGTAAACTTTGGAAACGTTGATTTCTTAAAGAGAGAGAATAGATTTAGTCCATTTGCTTCTTTTGGAGTAGGATTAGCAAACTTTAATGCTGAAGCTAAATTTGCGGACCCTACTGTTTTAAGTAATAATGGAGAATTTTTGATCAGTGGTAATACTTGGGAGTTTGTAATGCCAGTAGGTTTTGGAGTAAAATATAAAGTAAACGAAAACATAAGAGCTACTTTAGGTCATACCATTAAATTTATGGATGGCGATAAATTAGACGCTTCTACTTTCTACACTAACAATGATCGGTACTCTTACACTTATATAGGTGTGGGTTATGTGTTTGGCGATATAGCAAAAGAAGATTTAGAATTTGTGAATCCAATTGCTAGAATGTATGATGAGTTAATTATAAACGAACAACTACAAAAACAAATTGATGAATTGAAAGGAAAAGTAGCTGCCAATGAAAGTGAAATTTCTAATATGAAGAAAGATACTGATGGTGATGGTATTTCTGATTTATTTGATAAAGAACCAAATACCCCAGCAGGTAGTAAAATAGATGGTTCTGGTCGTACTTTAGATACAGATGGCGATGGAATTCCTGATTATTTGGATAAGTGTCCAACTTTTCCTGGTGACTCTGCTTCTGGTGGTTGTACTATTAATGGTTCCTCAGTAAATGGATCTAATGCAGATGGAAATGGTGGTTATACCAAAATAAACTCTAGCGAAGATGATATGAACAATACTGGAAGAGGAAAAGGCGGAAAGAATAATAATAAAGGTGGTAAAGGCGGTAAAGGCGGAAAGAATAATAATTCTGGAAATAATAATAATTCTGGCAACAATAACGGAACTGGAAATAATAATAGTGGAGACGGAGATAGTGGTTTAGGTCTTTCTGGCCCAATATCTGGATACGAAAACGTTCAATTTGATTTTGATAGTTTCGTTATTAAGCCAGTTTCCTTTCCGATTTTGGATAAACTTTCTGAAATCTTAACAAACGATTCTAAAAAAGCAATGTACATAGATGGTCACGCAAGTGCAGAAGGTACAGATATGCATAATATGCAATTATCGAAAGAAAGAGCTTTTGCAGTGAAAAGTTATTTGTTGAAAAAAGGTGTTCCAGCAAGAAAAGTTACAACTCGTGGTTTTGGAGAATCTAAACCAGTAGTCCCAAATACTACTGAGGATGGAAGAATTAAAAACAGAAGAGTTGAATTCAAAACAAAATAATCAGTATTAAGTTAATTAAAGGGGCTACCAAACGTAGCCCTTTTTTTATATCTATGTATTTTTTCAGAAAAGCAGATCCCACTCGTCCAACTAATTTTAACATTAAAGCGATGCATTGGATAAATAAAATCGCCATTATAGTATTTTTGTCTGGAATACTTATCCGTTTGGGTTTGTATTTCTTTAAATAATAATGGAAAAAAAAATAATTTATACATCAAAAGCTCCAGAACCTATTGGTCCATATAGCCAAGCTGTGCAATTTGGAAATACTTTATTTACTTCTGGACAGATTGCCTTAGACTCAAAAAGTGGTTTATTGGTGAATGAAAATATCAATTCCGAAACCCATCAGGTTATGAAAAATCTTAAAGCAGTCTTAAATGAAGCAGGATTTGATTTTAAAGACATTGTAAAAACATCTATTTTTCTTTCAGATATGGGATTATTTGCTGAGGTAAATACAATTTATGCTTCTTATTTTGAAAAAGATTTTCCAGCAAGAGAAACCATACAAGCTGCAGGATTGCCAAAAGCAGTGAATGTAGAAATATCGGTCATCGCTTGTAAATAAGTTTTGATATCAAAAAAATTTCCTGTCCACTTTTTTGCAGCGGTTTTAGCCGCTTTTATTTGGGGCTTTTTTTCAATTCCACTTCGTCTATTAAAAGCATATCCCTCAACAGATATTCTATACAATCGAATATTCCTTTCTTTATTTTTAGTTATAATTATTAGCCTGTTTTTTAGAAAAAAACAGGTTGTAAAAGACATAGAATTAATTTCCACTCAAAACAGAAAGGAGAAAAAAAAATTCTTTATTCAATTATTTTTTTCATCCCTTTTAATTACCGCCAATTGGTTTGCTTTTATTTATGTAGTGAATGAGGTAAGCTTAAAATCCGCAGCTTTTGCATACATGGTTTGTCCAATAATTACTGCTTTTTTATCATATATCTTTTTGAAAGAATCCTTTACAAAACAAAAATTTATTGCATTATTTATAAGTTTCTTAAGTGTAATAGTTCTTTCTTATGGTTTCTATCAGGAGGTTTTATATTCTGTTTTTATTGCCGTTTTGTATGCCGCCTATTTGGTTATTCAAAAAAGAATTTTAACTATCGATAAATTTAATTTTCTGCTTATACAATTACTAATTTCTGCTTTATTGGTCTTACCTTTTTATTTGAAAAGTTTCGTTTCATTTCCCATGGATGGTTTTTTCTGGCTGATGATCTTGATTATTTCCATAGTATTTACCATCATTCCTCTTTTTCTAAGTCTCTATGCTCTCATCGGAATAAGCTCTTCTACCATGGCGGTAATAATTTATTTAAATCCAATTCTCGCCTTTTCGATTGCAATTATTTTCTACCAAGAGCCCACCACTTTTCTGCAAATTGTATCCTACACATTTTTAATTATTGCTGTACTTTTATTTAATTGGAACTACATAAAAACTATTTTCTCTCCTAAAATTATTCAGGAGTCATAATTGTATTTCCTTGGTCTTCTTGTTGGATAGATAAACTCCACTTAATATCACTAACATTCCAGCTAAATGATAGATTGATAATTCTTCACCATCTAATTTTCCCCAAACTAAAGCCACTATTGGAATTAAATAAGTTACCGAAGATGCATAAAGAGCATTGGATACTTTTACCAGTTTATTAAATAAAAATAAAGAAAGTGTAGTACCTAATAAGGCTAATAAAGCTGCATATCCCAACGCAATTAAATACTTCTTTTCCATCAAAGGTAATTGTAAGAAATCTGTAAAAACAAATAAATAAAAAATACAAATTGGCCCTACTATACTTAGTGCTAAACTTGCAATTCCGATAGAAGAAATATTTTGCAAATAATTTTTAGTAATGTTTACGCTAAATGCATAGCAGATGGTTGCGAGCACAATTAATAGTCCATACAAATTGGCCGTAGATGCTCCCGAATCCTGTTTAGCAGAAATTAAAATGATTGCTCCTATGAGCCCTAATAAAATTCCACCAATTTTTAAAAGCGTAATTGTACCTTTAAAGAAAATTGCACTTACAATAAGAGTAAAGATTGGAACCAAAGAATTTAAAACTCCCACTACAGAGCTACTCAAATAAAATTGTGTTGTAGTAAATAAAAATGCAGGAATTCCATTTCCTAAAAAGCCAGTTGCTGTTATGGACAGCCAAAACTTTTTACTTATTTTCTGTATTTGAAAAATAGTAATTGGTAATAAAGAAATAAAAGCTATTCCCATACGTAAACATGCAACTTGAATAGGAGAAAATTCAACTAATGCCCGTTTCATTAAAATAAAAGAACTCCCCCAAATCAATGCTAAAACAATTAATAAAATGATAGGTAATCTATTTTTAAACATGAATTTAACTTTCCTGCAAAACTATTCTAATTAGATTAAATTTGACTCAATCTTTAATTATTAAATTTCTATTTTGAACGATTTAATTTTCAATACACCAATTGAATACCTAAAAGGCATGGGTCCTACTCGTGCTGAAGTTTTGAAAAAAGAACTAAGCATTGGTACTTATTCTGATCTATTGCATTATTTTCCATTTAGATATATTGATAAAACAAAAATTTATACCATTTCGGAAATTAATGCAGAAATGCAATACATTCAATTATCTGGAAAAATAATATCGGTAGAACAACTAGGCGAAAAAAGAGCAAATAGATTAGTCGCTCAATTTAGTGATGGCACTGGAATTATCGAGTTAGTTTGGTTTAAAAGCATAAATTATATGCTGAAAATAGTGAAGCCTGGTATTTCTTTTTTGATTTTTGGTAAGCCAACAGAATTTAATAATCGTTTTTCGATCGTTCATCCAGAAATGGATTTATCGAGCGAAAGCAAACCAGCAATAAATCAATCTCTAGTTCCAGTTTATGGTAGTACAGAAAAATTAAAATTGTTTTTTCTAGACAGCAAAGGTTTGATGAAGTTGCAATTAATCATACAAACTTTTATTGCAAAAATCGGAGATGAGTTTATTCCAGATACTATTTTAGAAAAATATAAATTAAAAGATAGAGAATTTGCTTATCGCAATATTCATTTTCCATCAGATGCTAGTGCATTAAAACAAGCGGAGACAAGGATTAAATTTGAAGAATTTTTATTATTACAATTAAGATTATTAAAGAATAAAAATATTCGAATTGCAAAATCTCAAGGTCAATTATTTTCTAAAGTAGGCGAAAGATTTAACAATTTCTATCATCATCAATTACCGTTTGAATTAACGGAAGCACAAAAAAAAGTTTTTAAAGAAATACGATCTGATACAATTACAGGCAGACAAATGAATCGGCTATTGCAAGGCGATGTAGGAAGTGGAAAAACGGTAGTGGCAATTATGACCATGCTTTTAGCTATTGATAATGGCTTTCAAACTTGTATGATGGCGCCAACAGAAATTTTAGCCAATCAACATCTACATTCTATTTCTCATTTATTGAAAGATATGGAAGGAGAAATTGCTTTACTTACAGGAAACATAAAAGGAAAAAAACGAAAAATCCTATTAGAAGATTTAAAAAATGGAAAAATAAAAATATTGGTAGGCACTCATGCTTTGATTGAAGATCCAGTTGAGTTTCAAAATTTAGGATTAGCCGTTATTGATGAACAACATCGTTTTGGTGTGGAACAAAGATCTAAATTATGGCGAAAAAACATTTTAGCCCCGCATGTATTAGTCATGACTGCAACTCCAATTCCTAGAACTTTGGCTATGACGCTTTACGGCGATTTGGATATTTCTGTAATCGATCAATTACCAGCTGGCAGAAAAACGATTATAACTTCGCACCGTTTTGATAATAGTAGACTTGCCGTTTTTGGATTTTTAAAAAAACAAATAGAATTAGGAAGGCAGATTTATATCGTTTATCCTTTGATAGAGGAATCTGCCAATATGGATTACAAAGATTTAATGGATGGTTTTGAAAGTATTTCCAGAGAGTTTCCAATACCTGATTATCAAATAAGTATTGTACATGGCAGAATGAAAAGTGCAGACAAAGAAATAGAGATGCAACGTTTTATCGAAAAAAAAACACAGATAATGGTCGCCACCACGGTGATAGAAGTGGGAGTAAATGTACCCAACGCATCGGTGATGATTATTGAAAGTGCAGAGCGTTTTGGACTTTCTCAATTGCATCAATTAAGAGGTAGAGTTGGCAGAGGATCAGACCAATCCTATTGTATATTAATGTCGGGTTCTAAATTGTCTGCCGATGCTAAAACCAGAATTCAAACCATGGTAAGAACAACAGATGGTTTCGAAATTTCAGAAACTGATTTACGATTGCGCGGACCTGGTGAAATACAAGGAACACAACAAAGCGGCGTTTTAGGATTAAAATTAGCAGATATAGTTAAAGATCAATTGCTTTTGCAAGAAGCACGCAGCACAGCAATAGAAATTTTAACAGCAGATCCATTTTTGAATCAAACTCAACAT
>JBBQYA010000097.1:0-10090 GCA_038209155.1 Sphingobacteriales bacterium
CCGAAATTGTCATACCTAAAATTTCGCTAGTGTCGCAAACACAAAGTCGTTTTTCTTCATAAAGTAGAAATAAAATTTTAAGTCTTACATTATTTCCCGCCAATTCAAGTCCATTTGATAAATAGTCAAACGAGCCGTTGAATTCTGAAACTCTGTCTTTGCAACGGTTTATTTGTTTAATGTCCGCCTGTTGTCGTATGCAAGAAATGTTGTCCATCGTGCAGAGATAGTCAATTCGTTTATTTAAGCAACTACTTAACTATAAAAGTTCAAAAAAAACCCGATCTGTTTGTCGAGTTGTGTGGTCTTAGCCTTGTTTCTAAGGATTTGTGTTTATGACGGCTGCAGCTTTCGAAGCCGCATACTGTCCCAAATAACGAATCCAAATATAAAAACAAAACTTCAAATTAAGACATTACCCTCAGATGGCATAAACACTCTGTTGGGCGTTCGTGCCTTTTAATCAGTCAACCCAATTCTCGATTTCAATACCTTCCATCCTGTTAAAATCAGAAACGTTTCTTGTCACAAGAATAAAATCATTTGAAATTGCTGTCGATCCAATTAGCAAATCGAAATCGTCTAAAGGTTGTCCTTTTTTACGAAGTCTTGCCTTTTCTTTAGCGTAAATATTCAGTGAATTGTAAATGGGGATTATTGAAAACTTTTTAATGAAGTCGTTAATAGTTTTTTTGTTCTTTTCTTTATTCTGACTATTCTCTGCTCCGAATTTTAATTCTGCAATAGTGATTTCTGAAACAAAGCAATTTTCAAGTCCAACGTTTTCAATTTTTTCTTTAATGTTATATTCATGACCTAAAAAGTGAATACAAATGTTTGTGTCGAGAAGGTACTTTTTCAAAGTTTTTCAATCTGTCGGTTGAAATTTCTACTCTCCTTTAATTCCTTTATTAAATCATCACTTGATTTGTCGAAGATGAACGCTCCAGATAAATCACCTAATGATTTGTCCAATGGATTCTCGTTCAGTTTTTTCGAGCTTTTAAGTGAGTCTGAAAGTTTAGAAATTAATTCAAGTTTATTATCAGGACTTAGGTTCTCCAAAAGTCCTAAATAACTGTCTATTAGGTTGAATTTTAAATTTGCTGCTTTCATGTTCGCTTATATAATTCGCCAAAAATAATCAATTTTTTAGATACTTCTTCATCTGGAATGGCATGACGTGGCATGACGCCTAACGTCCAGCGGCATGCCGTCAGTTGCGGGCTTCGTAACTACTTATTTTCCGTAAATATATAAATTTCTCGCGAAAGGTAAACATCCGATGTGCACATTTCCCGCAATTGCGGCAAACCGCTGTTACCAGCTGGCATTTATTCTTTATGAACTAACCAATTGCTAACACTTCTTCTGCATAGTTGCATTGCTTCAGCATGTTTTATGTTTATTGCTTCGGTTTTATCTGTGAAATCCCAATCCAAAAAATTATCACCTGACAACAAGAATCCTGTGTGTGTTATTTGAGACCTAATTGAATAAATTTTATTGTATAATTTTTTAGCATTTAAACCACTTGAAACATATTTAAACAAAAATTCTCTAAATTTTGCAGAAATACCCCATATGGGTTTTCCACATTTGTTGCAAGAATAGTTCGATGTTTTGACAGACTTGCAGTCATTGCATTCAAATTCTAATTTGTTATTTCTATATTCAAAATTCACAAGAGTTTCAATGCATGAAACAAAAGCAAAGAAAGATAGACTTTTCATTGTTTTAAAAAGGTCTAATCCATTTGTAAATTGATGAAGTGAAGAATTACAAATTTTTTTTTCTTCTGTCGTTAGAGAAAAATACTTTTCTAATACTATGTCAATATTTTCAGGTAAATCAACTTCTTTTTTATCTCCATACATTGGTTCGTACCAATAATAGTCTATTTTGGGAATTAATTTAATTTTATCAAATTCAGGAATGCTAAAAGAATTTATTTGAAGGTCTTTACTCATATTTTTATAACAATATAATTGTGCTGACCATTTGCTGGATAGATTATTTACTTCTTCTCTATTATTATCGTTAATTTCATCTGGGTTAGGAATTCCCCATGACATACTTACATTACGATAAAAGAAAAATCTAAAATTTGAAATTGTTGATAGTAAATTAGTGAGTTCAATTAATTTATTAGTCTGGTGACTTAATTGTGAAATCATTACATTAATATCATCATCTTCTTTTCCATCAAACGGTTTAACTCCTTTAAATTCATCTTCGTCATATGGATATTCGATAATTAACGGAAAATGTTTAGATTTTTTCGAATTTGGAGCATTTTCAATATTAAGTGGATAAATTTGAAATTCATCTTTAAAACGATAAATTTTAGTAACCTCTATTTGGGAGAAAATTATATTTTTAATGTACTTTATTGCCATGATTTGCGGTATGCTTGCTGGTAACGAATATATTCACGCATACCTGCGCATCTATCCAATCTATCTAAAATTTTGATTCTTAAAAAAGTACTTTTCATTTTTGACATCAATAGAAACAATCATACACATTATTCATGAAAATAATAAGCACTCTTTACCTTTCTTTCGAGTACTTATTTTGTGTTAAAATTTAATCAGCAAGCATTATACTCGAAAAGAAGAAAAAAATTAAACAAAGGAAGATTGTAGGAAATAGCATGTTGGGTTTTATTAGCCCACGGTTGGAAACCGTGGGCTATGGATGATAGAAATAGGTTTTAATGAATTAGTTACTCCTTTACAATTTTACCTCTCTTAATTACTTTTCCTTTTTTGTCCAATAAAGTTATGAAGTAAAGCCCGGCTGCTTGTTCGGATAGATCTAGCATAGATGCGTTGTTTTTTTCTATGATAAATTGGCCAGTAATATTGGTTAGTTGAACATTGGTTTCTACGGAAAAGTTGATTTGGTTTTTGGTAGGGTTGGGGTAGATGTTAATATCTGAGTTTAAAGAATTTTCTGCTATGCCAGTAGTTCCGTTACTTAATTTTGAAATAAAAATATCACGACTTCCTGCTGAAGTTAAATTAACTACACCTATGCCAGGATCAAAATCTGCAGTTTCTGTAAAATAGCCCGATATATATAAATTTCCTAATGCATCAAAGGTTAATCTTGATCCGACGTCCTCACTAGTTCCTCCCATTTGAATTGCCCAAATAAAATTACCAGAAGCATCTAGTTTTGAAAGAAAAATATCACGACCTCCTACTGATATTAAATTAAATATTCCTGCATTGGGATCAAAATCTACTGTTCCTTCAAAAAAACCTGTGGTATAAATATTTCCTGAAGCATCGATATTAATGGAATAAGCTGTTTCCCACCCTGTATCTCCAATTCTTTTTGCCCAAACAAAATCCCCGGCAGCATCCAATTTTGAAATAAATAGATCATAACTTCCTGTAGAAGTTAAATTAACTACACCTAAGCCGGAATCAAAATCAGCTGTTCCTGAAAAATATCCTGTGGTATAGATGTTTCCAAATGCATCAATATCTAAAGAAAGGCCAAAAATGGCATCACTTCCTTCAATTTGTTTTGCCCATACAAAATTACCATCGGGGTCTAATTTCGAGATAAAAATGTCATCCATTCCAACTGAGATTAAATTAAAAACTCCTGCACTCGGGTCAAAATCAGCTGTATCGCTAAATGCACCTATGGTGTAAACATTTCCTAAGGCATCAAGTTTTAAAGAAAGACCTTTATCACTATTTTCACCTCCCATTTGTTTTGCCCATAGAAAATTTCCTGATGCATCTAGTTTTGAAATAAAAATATCAAAACGCCAATTAAAGTTTCCTGTAGTAGTCAAATTAAAAGTTCCTGAATTGGGATCAAAATCTACTGTTCCTTGAAAATTTCCTGTCGTATAAATATTTCCTAAGGCATCAAGATCTAAAGAAAAACCTTCTTCAGAACCAGCCCCTCCCATTTGTTTTGCCCAGACAAAATTGCCGGCTGCATCTAATTTTATGACAAAAATATCTCAAGACCCTACCGAAGTTAAATTAAATATTCCTAAATTGGGATCAAAATCTACTATTCCTGTAAAAGCACCTGTAAAATATATATTACCTAATGCATCGATATTAATTGATCTAGCATAATCCTGCGATATACCTCCTATTCTTTTTGCCCAAACAAAATTACCTGCGACATCCAATTTTGAAATAAAAATATCGAAACTTCCAGCTGAGGTTAAATTAAATGTTCCTATACCCGGGTCAAAATCCGCAGTTTCCCAAAAAGTACCTATTGTGTAAACATTACCTGTAGCATCTATTGCTATTGATAAAGCATAGTCATTGTTAGTACCTCCCATTTGTTTTGCCCAAACAAAATCTTGGGCGGTAGCAAATTGGGTAAAAAATAGGAAAGCGAGAGATAAAATGGTTTGAATTGAGTTTTTCATTTTTTAAATTTTAAATCATTTTTATTAAATTATTTATTTTATTACGTTATTGTCGTTTAAATAAAATTACTCCTTTACAATTTTACTTCGCTGGATTACTTTTCCTTTTTTGTCCAATAAAGTTATAAAGTAAAGCCCAGCTGCATGTTCGGATAGATCTAGCATAGATACGTTGTTTTTTTCTACGATAAGTTGGCCAGTAATATTGGTGAGTTGAACATTGGTTTCTACGGAAAAGTTGATTTGGTTTTTGGTAGGGTTGGGGTAGATGTTAATATCTGAGTTTGAAGAATTTCCTGCTATGCCAGAAGTGCCATTGCTTAATTTAGAAATAAATATATCATTTAATCCTTCTGAGATAAGATTGAATACTCCTAAGCCAGGATCAAAATCTACAGTTTCTCTAAAAGAGCCAGTGGTGTAAACATTTGCAGAGGCATCAAGGCTAATGGAAAAACCATTATCCTCACTTACTCCTCCTAATTGCTTTGCCCATACAAAATTACCCGTTGCATCCAATTTTGAAATAAAAATATCAATGCTTCCTAAAGAAGTAAAATTAAAAGTACCGGCACTAGGGTCAAAATCAGCAGTGCCTCTAAAACCGCCTGTGGTATAAATATTTCCGATGTTATCTAGCATTATAGAAGTACTTTGGTCTGAGTTGGTCCCACCCATTTTCTTGGCCCAAACAAAATTACCTGCATTATCTAATTTTGAAATAAAAATATCAAAGCCTCCTGCGGATGTTAAGTTAAAAGTTCCTGCACTTGGATCAAAATCAACTGTTTCGCTAAAAGATCCAGTGGTATATACATTTCCAAAAGCATCGATGCTTAATGAGCGCCCTCTATCAGAGTCAGTTGCTCCCATTTGTTTCACCCAAACCAAATTACCTAAGGCATCTAATTTCAAAATAAAAATATCGCGATCTCCTGATGAAGTTAAATTAAATATTCCAGCACTTGGATCGAAATCAACAGTATTTTCAAAATCACCTGTGATGAATATATTACCAAAGGAATCAAGACTAATGAAAGAACCTAACTCTTTACCAATTCCTCCTATTGTTTTTGCCCAAACAAAATTACCTGAAGAATCTAGCTTTGAAATAAATAAGTCGTCGCCACCCACAGTGTCTAAATTGAATACTCCTGAACCTGGGTCAAAATCTACAGTTCCACTAAAAAAACCTGTGGTGTAAACATTACCAGAAGCATCTAGGCTGATGGAATAACCAATTTCAATTCCAATACCTCCCAATTGTTTCGCCCAAACAAAATTACCTGCTGAATTTAATTTTGAAATAAATATGTCTCTTACTCCAACCGCAGTTAAATTAACGAATGCACTACTGGGGTCAAAATCTGTCGTTTTTTCAAAATAACCTGTGGTATATATATTGCCAGCAGCATCTAAAACAATTGAAGAACTATAATCAATTCCATTGCCTCCTATCTTATTTGCCCAAACAAAATTACCTGCGGCATCTATTTTTGAAATAAAAATATCGAAACTTCCAACTTTAGAAGTTAAATTAAATATGCCCACACCTGGGTCAAAATCTACAGTTCCAATAAAAGAACCCGTTGTGTAAATATTTCCAGAGGCATCAAGTGTTATTGAATTACCACTTTCGAGACTAGTACCACCCATTTGTTTTGCCCAAACAAAATCCTGGGCGTTAGCAAATTGGCTAAAAAATAGGAAAGCGAGAGTAAAAATGAGGTAAATTGAGTTTTTCATTTTTTTTGATATTTAATCAAAACAAATGTAAAGAATAAGTAGTAAAATTTTAAAGGCGTTTAAATAGTAAAAAAAGCAGAATGTAAATAATATTCTGACTTCAGTAGATTAAAAATAGAATATTAAATGAAGTTAATTTTTGTTATTTCATATGCAAAGCCAGCTGGATTGTTGAAGTTGTTTGCGTTTACTTTAGTATAAAATAAATAATCGTAAATGTCTTTCAAACTTTTATCGGTATTTTTTTCTGCCATTTCAAAATCCTTTTTTCTTTTGATTGCTTCTAGGTGTGTATTTTTCAGTTCTTTAAAACCTTGAATCATTGAAATTGATTCTCGCTTGTCCAAAACACTATCAGCTGTAGTTTCTCCAGGATCACGAGCAGTCAAAAATTCTTGAATAAAGTAATCAATAAATTCTATGCGTTCATCCCAATTATTGGGCATATAATTATAAAATTGGTTATCGCAAATTGATTATACGACTATATCACACACAAACCCAAGAGGCTTGTGTCTTTCTTCGACAATAATTTTCACTTGTTGTTCTGTTTGGCAAATTGCGCATTCTACATTTAAACGACTTGCCATAAAAGTTTTGTTTTCTTGTATTTCGTTTTCATGTTTTTGTTTACGCTGAATTGCTCGGCTGTCAACTACAGTTTTAAAGCTTTCTAACATCTTAATTTTTTCCATGTTGTCGGCTTCAGCTTTTCCTAATTGTGCAGACATAATCAAAACTATTTGATGATAACTTATTAACTCAAGCAAATCGTAGTAAGATTTTAAATAGTAATCGGATAAATTTTCTATAGTTTAGGGTTATTAGCACAAAATATTGATTTTGCAAAATAATTTAATGCTCGAATGTTAAATATTTTTCTAGTTCATAATTATTGCATGAAAATCCAAGTAGAGTTAGAAACAAAAAGAAAGAATATTTTATAGTTAATTTTTTCATGATTAATTGATTTAGTTAAACTTTTACTGTTTCAGTTATAATTCCGTTTATTTTTAATACCGCTAAATATAAGCCTAATTCTAAATCTGAATGAGTAATGTTAATAGTTTGAACTCCTTCTTATTTTTCATTTTTTTTTTCGATAGAAGCTACTTTAACACGTAAAATAGAATATCAATCTAGGCTAATTTGAGACGATTTTATAATTTCGAATTCAAATGTTGTATTTATACTAAAATTTTAATAATAAATTAAGGTATAAATAATTCTCTATCTATAAAATTATTTTTTTTCAACTATGAAAGATACGCTGTAATCTTTGGGAATTTTAGAAACTAATACCCAATTCATACTTTCTGAATATTTTTCACATGTGCCGCATTGATGAACTTTTATTTTATAAAAACACTTTTTATCTATATTCATTTTACTTACTTCTCGTTCATACACTACTTGGCATCCTCCACTTGCATATTTTCCTAAAAGTGTGTATTGATTAAAATTTATATTTCCATAAGTAGCACCATTGTCGAAACTCACTTTTAAGTTAAATACATTTTGAGAATCTGTTTGAATTACGTGTTCAAATTTTGATATTTCCCAAGTTATAAGTTGTTGATCCACTAAAGCATTGGAAACGATTTCTCCAGAACCGATAATTTGCGCCGGTAAATCGCATTTTTTGTCCTGAATGCAAGAGATGGAAGACAGCATAAAAAAGATAATTAGTAGATTTTTCATTGTAAGATGATATTTTTATTTAAGATTTTATTTTTTACAACTATAGACACGATATATATACCGGTATTCGGGTTTGGAATATTTAACCAATTACATACCTGCCACACATTTCCTAAAATTCACTTCGGAAAACACATCTTTCACTTGAAAGATTATAAAAATTAATTAGGAAGAATATAAAATGATTTCTTTATGCTACACCTTTTCTTTTATATTTATTAATGGGTTATTTGAAATACTTGTTTCATAAATCGGAAGATAAATATTGAAATCTGCGCCTTTGTCTTCTTCTCCGTCTGCATCTATGAAACCACCATGTGCTTCTGCGATTTTCTGGCAGATGGATAGGCCGATTCCGGTTCCAATATATTGCTTGCCATGAAAACGTTGAAACATTTTGAAAAGGTCTTTTTTATAAGCTGGGTTGAAACCTACACCATTGTCTGCTACAGTAATTTTATAATAATCATGTTCTGAATTAGGATTTAAATCTTTCATAGTTTTTTCACTAATAATCTGGCTGCTGATGGTGACAACGGGTGCTCTGCCGTCTTTGGTGAATTTTAGTGAGTTGTTTATTAGGTTTTCTAATAATTGCTTTAATAAAAATCTAGTGCCTTGTATCACAGGTAGCTTTCCCCATTGTAGTCTTCCTTCTTTTTCTTCCAAATTTTCTTTGTGTTCGATTTGAATTTCTTCCAGAATGGAATTTAAATCACTATTTACCAATTGTTTTTCTTCATTTATTATTTTTGTATAAGAAAGCAAAGAATCAATTAGGTTTTGCATGCGCACTGCCGAACTTTGCATTCGAAGTATATTAGTTATTACTAATTCTGGTAAATCGGCTTCATGTTTTTGTAAAATGATGGAAGCATACATCTGAATTTTGCGAAGCGGCTCTTTTAAATCATGGGTACTAATCCAATTCATGTTGGCAAGTTCTTCGTTGGCATTTTGCAGTTTTTCATTCAGGTTGAGGTATCGGATTTCTTCTGCTTGCATTTCAGCCAAATGAAACTGATGTTGAATATATGAGCAAATGACAGAAGCTGCATTTATTTCAGGTTTTTGCCACACTTCACTTTGACCTTTAACGGCTTCTTTCCAAGTAGCAAAAGATTTGCGAGGAGATAGCCTTTGGTTTTCTGTATTCTTGTTCATGGATTTTGTAGGATCACCACCCCAGTTTACTGTTTTTTCTAGCTCTTGTCTTATCCAGACTATGCCATTTTTTGTTTGCGTACCTATAGGAAGATAAACTACTCCTGCTACTTTGCTACCTAAACTTTCTGCTTCGGGGTAACTCTCGGCAAGTTTTGAAGTTTGAAAAACATCTTGATTAGTGGAGGTTTCTAGCCATTGCATTAAGCTGTGTAATTTTTCATCCTCAGGCAATAATCCTTGTTTGTAAAAAGTGTCTTTATAACAAATTACAACTGCATCGGCATTCAACAGATTTTTTAATTGAATGAGGGTTTGTTCTTCGGCTAAGCTTTGTTCGCTGCCAGCCATAATTTTTTGAAGCACCTCCAATTTTATTTCTGTTTGTTTTACCAACTCAAATTCATCTGCCACTTGGCGCACATCTATTTGTGATGAAAGAAAAATACCTTGCAATTGAGCAGATAACCTAACGTGGTAAGGAATATGTTTTGGACTATAATTATGGCAGGCAATCAAACCCCATAGTTTGCCATGATTAATAAGTGCAATGGTAAAAGTAGCACCAACCCCCATATTTATTAAATATTCAATATGCAAAGGCGAAGAGATTCTCAATGTAGAAAGGGTAAGGTCTAAGTTTTTATTATCTGCATTTAGATCTAAGGAATAAAGTGGTACGTTGGGCAAATGCACATTTGCAATTATTCGCAAATGATTTTTTAAAAAAAAATCTCTTGCTTGTGAAGGAATGTCGCTTGCAGGATAATTCAAATTTAAATAAGGTTCAAGACTGCCTATTTTGCTTTCGGCAAACACCTGTCCGTTATAATCTTTATCAAAGCGGTAAATCATTACCCTATCATAACCAGTGATCTTTCTGGTTTCCTCTGCCACATCTTGACAAAGAATTTGTAGATTGTCTGCCTTTTCAATGGAGTAAGCAAAACGTTTTGTTTGAAAAAAAAGATCAGGTAGTTCTATTCCTTCGTGGCTGAATGGTTCAAACTCCATTACAATATTTTCTTGTGTAGAAAAGGCCGTAATGTGAAAACTTTGATT
>JBBQYA010000098.1:0-9903 GCA_038209155.1 Sphingobacteriales bacterium
AACCATCTATCTTTTGCCTCTCTATAAGTAGATTGCCCAATATGATTAAAATCTGCTTCTCCGCGAATCAATTGGTTCGGAATACAAGTTTGTGTCGAATTAGTAACTATAAAATGATTGGTCATTTCTATAATTAATTCCACTTCATTTTGCTCAACAGCATCCATATCCATATCTAAAAGCTTGATAAATTTATTTCTACCATCGCTTATATTCTGAAATGCTTCTGGAATTTCAACAATTTTATTTGAATTTAATTTGGGCGAAAGACATGGATTTATGCGCACTATTTTGGCATTATTACTAAGAGTAGGATCTAAAATAGTATACGCCATAAACGTTGCTGAATCGGGTGGATCTCCTAAAATACTTTTGGATACTTTCACAATATCATTAATAAAGTCAGATTTAGTTTCCGCAATTACTAATTCATTTTTCCTGTTTATTTGATATATATTTTTCAGTTCTGGATCTTCATTATTCTCAAAATCAGTAATTACCATTCTCTTTCCTGTTCCAGTGCCAATAGAAAGAATTTCAAATTCTTCTGGCTTTACTTTTTTATTAATCAATGCTTCTATTAAACCTGCCAATATTGGATTGTTGAAACCAGAAATAGCACCATCCCAAAAATAACTGACGTTAGAAAAATTAGTTTTATTATTTATTAAATTGACTTTTGCTGGCTCTTCAAAATAATTTACAGGGGCATTGCTGGATGCATGAATTGCTTCTGATAATTTAACTCTTTTTTGTATTCGATTAAATTTTGTAGCGTCTCCTGTTAAATTAGACCTAAAAAACGTAACTCTTTCACTAAAATAGTCATAGCCTACGATCATTATTTCTAGTTCAGGTTTTCCAATAAGCAATGGCAATTCATCTAAATATCTAGAAACCAAAAATTGACCACTGGTATTTTTGTCCACTTTTTCTAGTTCAGAAATAAGTCCTTTTAATTTTTTTTCAGTATTATATTTTGGTCCTAAAATAGTTTTGGCTCCAAATAATTTTATTGCTTTTTGAAGAACAGAAATCATAGGAATCTTTTTCAGAGAATCCCAAAAGGTTAATTTCGCAAAAACATTTTTTCTTGTTTCTTCGTTTTCAAACATTTTTAATGCTTCGCTCAAAAGCATATTATTGCAAAGACAAGCCAAAACCAAACTTCCACCTGAATTGGCAATTACCAAATCGAATTTTCTTAATAATTCATGACCAGAAATATCTCCGTAAATATCTTTTAAAACTCTCGCTTGAATTAAGGCCCAAGATCCACCACCGTCCATAGATAGAATTTTACTTGCCATACTATTTTTATGAAATTGTAAAACGATTTTTTTTTTATTCAGAACTATTTAATTCTAAATAATCATACTGGATAAAGATTATTGACTGGCGATTTCTCTAATTTTTTCACCATTCGAATAAAAGTTATCATATCCATTTCTTCATCATTAAAATAATCAGGAAGCTTTGAAAGATTTGGTTTCAATTCTTTTTTAGAATTGGAAGAGGGGAGAGTTCGTAAAGTTTTCATAACGACTAGTAATTAAATTAAAAGTCTGAAATTGAAACTAAAAAAAGCTACTCATTTATAGGTATTTTCTTTGCATAAAATACTTACAAATTAATTTTTATAATTAAGCTACAAAGTATCTACTCTTGCTTCCAATATATTTTGCAAAGAAACGGAAACTGAACTCATTAAATCATAACCTGTAGAGGTTTCAATTGCATCTACTGAAGTTCGAAATGTTCTCCAATTAGTACTCAAAGTATTTATATTAGGGGTATCAATTGCAATTATTCGTGTTGTAGAATTTATCCTTGCTAGATCTCTTGTTCCATTCGGTATTACAACTACAATTTTCCAAATCCTTGAAGGCACTTTTACATTTCCATTATTGATGGTTGTTGCGAATCCTTTACTTCCAGTTCCACCAGATCCATAAGAACCCATTACAACAAAAACTTCATTTCCAGCATTCACTAAAGAGCGCGTGTAATCTTCAAAATTTCCCCAAGTTTGTTGGTTATTATTAGGAGCTTGAGGAATAATATTAGTCATTAAAAATGTAGAAGAGTTTGCTGGTACAGAACTATTTCTATCAGCAGACGGGCAGTTATGGCCACGATCAAAACCAGAATTTGAATAAGAAGATGTACCCACTTGATACCAACCTGAAGGTAAAGTATTATCTGCTCTGAAATCGTCTTGTCTAGGTGTATTTCCTAAAGAATTTGACCCCACATACCAAGAAACCCAATTTGCGCGTCCATTCGTCCTATTATATGAAAGAATATACTGCCCTTTATCCATCAAATAATTATCAATTAATAAAATATTTGTTTGTGCAAGGCTAGGATTTCCCAGCAATAAATTATCATTATCTGCAGGAGCATTGATTACAATATTTGCAATAGGTTTTGTTTTTACTATAACAATATCATCAAAATTTAATTGATCTGCACCACCAGATAGTTTTCTAATTTGAATAATAAAATATCCTTTTTGTTTAATAGCGAAAATTTGATTTTGGAGAAAACTCTGACTTTCTATGGATTGGCCAATTTGGCTAAAGTTTAAACCATTATCCTTAGAAATAAATAATCCCCAAGTAGATGGAAAATCTGATCCAAATGTGGCATATTTAACAGATATGGAGGATATTGTACAAATGGAATCAAAAGAAATGGAAATAAAACCGTTGGCAGTAATTCTAGCAGCAGCGTTTCCAGTTTTCATGTCATCTACCGACTTTCCTATCTCTGCATTACTAAAAAACCATTTTCCGGTTTTTAAAACAACTGAATCTGGTAAGTATGTAACCTTACTACCTATTTCAAAATCCTCAACTATGTTTGTGTAAAATGGATTAGAGATTTTTAAATTTGAGTTTCGCTGCTCAAAATCTTCAGAATTTGAAGGTTTTAGGGAATTGTAATTATCATTTTCTTTAGAGCATGAAGTAAAAACAAAAAATGCGAATGCGATTAGTAGATATTTGTTGATCAAGTGGATTTTATAATCTACAATAATATGGTTTGTTTATTAACTTAATGTTAGGAACATGTCATTTTTTTGAATTTGAATTTAAATTTTTGTCCACAATTGTTTGATTCTTTTATTTTATAAAAAATTTTAAATGATGTTTGGAAAAATAAAATATAATTAAAAGCTAAATAAATTTGATTTATAACTTTAAAATTATGACACGTAAAGCTATTATAGAAAAAACTATAATTATCATAAATCAGCTTCCAGAAGATAAATTAACCGATATATCTGACTTTTTGGATTTAGTTTTTATGAAGCACAAAGAAAATATTCCATCTTAAAATATGCAACAATTAGTTTTAAATAGCAAAACATTTATTTTTTAAATTATAAAGAAGAAGTTTATACTTCTAAAGATTTAAAATAAAAATATAATACTTAAAAGAAGACATTGTTTTAAGGTTTAATTTCCTTTCTCCAATTCTTCCTTTTTAGATTTTGATTCTACAGTTTTTACATGCTTTTTGAAGGGATCATATTTAATAACAGTTTTCCCATTTTCGTCATTAAATATGTGTAGAAATACACTTGAACCAGTTTTCTCATCTAATCCGATTTTTTCTGGCTCAAAATCTTTGTTTCTTTTTTTTAAATTACTTAATGGTATTTGAACACTAAAATCTGTTGCATTTCCAAAATCATAGCGGCCTTCAACAAAAATATTTAGAATATTTGAAGCAATTTCCATTCTACTTATATCAAGAGTTTTTCCTTTTAAATTAAATTTCATGGTGAGATCATCAAATCTTACATTTTCAAAATCACGATTTTTCAGTAAGAAATTACTCATGTTTTTTAACGGTTCAAATTGATTTAATTCTCCTTTTAAAACCTTTAAATCAATAGATCCATTCATACTTAATGGAACAATTTCAAGCTTTTCATCAACTTGAGCAGCAAATTTTACATCTGCTGATAACTTTCCATCTAAGTTTTTATGTGTTACTGATTCTTGATTGAAATCATTAAATAATAAAAAGAAATCTTTTATATCAGTATTATTTACTTTTCCTTTAAAGTGAAATGGATTTATATCCTTATCTAAATCAGAAACATAAAGTGAGGAATTTATTTCACCCCCAGCAACTATCACGTTGAGTTTTTTCGCGTTTAACTTATTATTTGCTAAAACCAAGTCCGCTTTTAAATCTTTCCCCCTAAACTTTTTGAATTCAAATTCATTAATTCTAACTTTTAAATCAAATTCTAACTTTTCATAAATCTGGTCGATTATATTGGAGAGAATTTTATTGGATTTGCTGTCTGTTACAATTTTTTTCTCGACTTTCTTTTTTTTGGACAAAAGTGTAGATAAATCTATTTTAGGTGAGTAAATTTCAAGTTTTACATACCCTTTTTTAATTGGATTTGTAAAAAAAGGAAGATAGTTTTCTATATCTCCGTTTAGATGGAATGAATTTTTATTTACTAAAAAGTCAATTTTTTTAATTTTTACTTCATTCTCATTGAATAGAATATAACCATTTAAATTGTTATAATTCTGATTCTCAATAATCCAATTAAAGGCTACATTTTTTAATTCTATACTTCCATTTAGTTTTCCGGTTTTACCATCTATTTTAGATTCAAGATATTCTAATAATTTTCCGGCATAATCAATATGAATTATGTATTTTCCAGAGACAAATTTCATTTTCCTATTATCCAAAAACTCATTTAAGGATTTACAATCATGGTTTATTTCAGATTTTAAAATCAGAAAAGGTTTTTTTAAATTAATGATGCTTGCTGTTAGAGTACTTGGTATTCCTTCTTTTATAAACGAAGCATTTTTTAGTGTAATTTGTGAATTTTCATCTGTAAATTTTAATTGTGGATTTACAAAATTTATAAATTTTCCCTTTAAAGTAACATCATTAAATTTTATATTTTTTGCAATAACCGTTGATTTTTTCACTTCAAAATCCACATCTATTTTTGTTTGTTTTGAATTTTTTATGAGACCGTCTATTTTAGCAAAAACGTTTATAGGTTGATCACAACTATATCTATTTAGTGCTTTTTGGGTTTTTAATGGCAATAAAAGTAAAGCATTTTTATATAATATATTATCAGATTTAAATTCTAAATGATATAAACTATCGTCCAATAAAGCATTTAAAAATATTTCATCATTTTTTGTTTTTAAGCTTGAATTTTGAATAATTAAACTTTTATTTACTAATTTATAATTTCCATTTATTTGAGCATTAAAATTTGTGTTTTTTGCAAAGCTTCCGTTTTTAGCGTTTAACATTATACTATCTGTATAGAGTTTTCCTTTCAATTGAAATACGATTAAATTGGAATCTGATTTTATTTTAGTTTCAATTTCTTCCAAATTAAAATCCATCATTTTATTCTTTAAAGAATCATGAAAGGAAGTTTTTATTTGAATGAATTTAATTTTTTTAAGATTTAATATAATGCGGTCAGATGACTTGTCTAATTTTGACAATTTGGGTTTTTTAAATATTTCCAAATTAGAATAACCGTTTTTAGTTTTGAAAATAAAGATATTTCCATTTTGTATAGAAATTGAATTAATCTCAATTTTCTTGTTTAACAGCGGCCAAAATTCTAAATTAATATATACTTTTTTTGTTTTTAATAATTCTTTTTCGTTCTTTTTAAAATGAATTCCGCAAAGCTCTACCTCATATAGAATTAGTGATATTCTAGGAAAAGACTGAACACCAAACGCGAAATCATTAATTTTGACTTCCCCATTAATGTTTTTTTTGATTTCGATTAGAACTAATGATAGAATTTCTTTTTTATTTAAATAAGCGTAGGTTATTCCAGCAGAGAATATGATTATAATCAATAAAAAAATAATAAAAAACCGTTTTGCTACAACTTTTAGTTTATCCATACTTATTAAAAGATTGCAATCGTTTTCATTATTTAATTATATTTTTTTGCTTCATTCCAATATACATCCATTTCATTTAAACTCATATCTTTTAAATTAAGACCTTTTTCATTGGCCTTTACTTCCAAATATTGAAATCTTTTAATAAACTTCTTATTTGTTTTCTCCAAAGCATCTTCTGGATTTATGTTATTAAAACGTGCATAATTAATTAAAGAAAATAATAAATCTCCAAATTCTGCTTCTGCTTTTTTCTTATTTTCATCAGTACCATTTTCAGCAACTGCATCCATTTCAATTTTAAACTCTTCTAATTCCTCCTGGACTTTCTCCCAAACCTGATTTTTATTATCCCAATCAAATCCCACGCCGCGAGCTTTTTCCTGAATTCTACTTGCTTTTACTAATGCAGGCAAAGAAACCGGCACACCTCCTAAAACTGATTTATTTCCTTCTTTAAGCTTTAATTGCTCCCAATTTCTTTTTACTTCTGCTTCATCTGCTACTTTTACATCTCCATAAATATGCGGATGGCGGGAAATCAATTTCTCACATACGCTATTTATTACATCTGAAATATCGAAATCATTGGTTTCAGATGCAATCTTAGCATAAAATACCAAGTGCAACATGATGTCGCCGAGTTCTTTTTTTATTTCTTGTTTATCATTTTCTAAAATAGAATCGGACAATTCGTAAACTTCTTCAATGGTAAGATGTCGCAAAGTTTCCATGGTTTGTTTCTGATCCCAAGGACATCCAGCTCTTAGCTCATCCATAATTGTTAAAAGTCTAGCAAATGCTGTTAATTTATCCTGATTCTGCATAATTTGATTTGAATTTATAATATAAAAGAAATACAATTATATTGTTTTATAAGTATAAAAAATGACCTCGTCCAGAACAAAAAAAATTCTATTTTTGCAACACCTTAAATAATTAAAATTAATTTAAAAATAGATGGCGCAATTTGAGTTGATCATGCCAAAAATGGGCGAGAGTGTGGCTGAGGCTACAATTATCAAATGGGTAAAAAATCTAGGAGATCATATTCAGGCAGATGAATCTGTATTAGAAATCGCCACAGATAAGGTTGATTCTGAAGTTCCATCTCCAGTAGGAGGAACTCTAATAAAAATTTTATTTAATGAGAATGATTTAGTTCAAGTAGGTGCAGCTATTGCAATTATTGATACGGGTGGAGATGAAAGTCCGATTGTTTCTTCTGTAAAAGAAGAGCCAAAAATTCAAGAAACTACATCTGAAGAAAAAGGAATTCCTTATCTACCAGAAGAAAAAATAAATAGTGAGAGTATTAAAAAAGAAAATCTACTTAAATTTTATTCGCCACTTGTTAAAAACATTGCACAAAGCGAAGGCATAAGTATTTCTGAATTAGATAGTTTGAAAGGAACTGGAGCAGAGGGAAGAGTGACTAAAAACGATGTTTTATCTTATTTAGCAATCAGAAAAGATGGAAAGAAATCTGAACCAGTTGTAGAAAAAATCATCATTCCACAAAAAACCGAAAAGCCAGCATCTGTTATTAAAACCGAAACTTATGTTTCGACAAATGGTTCGGATGAAATTTTAGAAATGGATAGAATGAGGAAATTAATTGCTGATCACATGGTGATGAGTAAACAAACATCTCCTCACGTTACCTCATTTGTAGAAGCCGATGTAACAAATTTGGTAAAATGGAGAGACAAAGTAAAATCAGCATTTGAAAAAAGAGAAAAAGAAAAAATTACTTTTACCCCGATTTTTATTGAAGCTATTGCAAAGGCTATAAAAGATTTTCCGATGATTAATGTATCAGTAGATGGTACAAAAATTATAATTAAAAAGAATATAAATATTGGAATGGCTACCTCTTTACCAAGTGGAAATCTAATCGTGCCTGTAATAAAAAATGCAGATCAGAAAAATTTAATTGGTTTGACAAAAGCGGTAAATGACTTAGCTAATCGAGCAAGAAATAATAAACTTTTGCCAGATGAAGTATCTGGAGGTACATTTACAATGACTAATGTCGGATCTTTTGGTAATGTAATGGGAACTCCAATCATCAATCAACCACAAGTAGCAATTTTGGCTGTAGGTGCCATTAAGAAAAAACCAGCGGTTTTGGAAACTGCCGATGGTGATGTGATTGCAATCAGACACATGATGTTTTGTTCATTATCTTATGATCATAGAGTTGTTGATGGATCATTAGGTGGTAGTTTTGTACGAAGAGTCGCAGATTATTTAGAAAATTTTGATGTAAATAGAGATTTTTAATTTTAACTATAATCTTGATTGTTTTTTATTAAATCCAAACTACAGTATTTGGATAATAATAAAGTATTAATCATTTTTTTTAATATAATTAATAAAGAACTCCGTTAGTCTGGTTTTTGACAAACAGTTTAAATAACAATCAAATTCATCCGAAAATTTCTTTGTAAATTTTGTAAATTTTTTATCAAGTAATTATAATTCTTTTGTCATTTATTTTCAGGATTTAGAACTGAAAATCCAACAGATGTAGAAACCATTCAAAGGTCTAATAATAATTCTAAGATGGATAGCGACGCAAACCCTAATAAAATAACTAACTGAATAAGTGCTAATTGCAACAAGTTTAAAAAAGTATTCACTTTAAAAACGGCCTAATTTTTTTTTATATTGGTGGTATACTATGATTTTATCATCATTTACCAAAAGAAATCAGTCGATTCCATTCAATATTTTGATAGGGTTTAATTTTTTTTTCTAGTTCTTCTCCAGCTTTAAACTCTTTGTTCATTTTATTACGCGATGAGAAATTATATTACAAGGGATCAATAATTATAGGTTTCCTTTTTTTTAAGTCATTCTGCAAATAATGAACTACTCTCTTTCCAAATCTTTCTTCTCTTAATGAGCCAAAAAAAAGTATACTTATTTTCATTATCTATTATTTTAAATGAAATAAATAAGTATCTAAAAATTTTTTAAAATTTTCAATTAAAATCGTAAACAAAATAAAAAGAAAGTTTAACAATTATGCAATGATAAATTTGAAAAATTTCAGAAGAATTTCTTTAATTTTCAAAAGCATTAAAAAAATCAGATAAAGAAAGTTTATTTTAAAATCTTTTCAGGTTTTAAAAGATCTTTTAATTGTGATTGAGCTCTTTTAATTCTTGGAATTGATTCCCCATTTACATAAGGATTTTTAGGATTATGAAGGATATAATCTTGGTGATAATCTTCCGCAGGATAAAACTTTGTTAGTTTATCTACAGTGGCAGCTACTGGTTCATCGTATTTTTTACTTTTATTGATTTCCTCTATATATTTTACTGCTGATTGATTTTCTTTGTCATTAGAATAAAATATAATAGATCTGTATTGGGAACCTCTATCTGGACCTTGCCCATTAACCTGAGTAACATCTTGAGAACTAAAATAGACTCTTAAAAGAGTATTGTAATTTACTTTTGTAGAGTCATAATATACCTCAATTGCTTCTGCATGACCGGTTTGCCCAGAGCCAACTTGCTCGTAAGTTGGATCTATTTCTTTACCTCCTGCATAACCAGAAATTACTTCTTCTACACCTGTTATGCTTTCAAAAACGCCTTCCACACACCAAAAACAACCAGAAGCAAATACAGCTTTTGAATATTTATTTAAATCTACTTTTGTTTTTTTTTCTACTTTATTATCTGATTTATTTTGAGCACAAGAAATAAAACTTGAACTAATAATTATAAAAAAGAATAAACTTATTATTGATTTCATATTTATAGAACGAGTTTGCTTAATTTTTAGTTTTGTAACAATTTAATCTTCTAATATTTTGCATTTGCAATGATAAAAATGGATTTAAAACTCTTCTGAAAGTTTTTTACTCAAATAATTGAATCTAGAAAATAACAAACCTGCTGCTACCATTAAACCTACAGAAAGACCTAGCCAAATTCCGTTTGCACCA
>JBBQYA010000099.1:0-9775 GCA_038209155.1 Sphingobacteriales bacterium
AATATATATTGTTGCTTAAACTAGATGTTTCTGCACTGGATAAAATTTCTGTTTTAGTAGATATCCCAAGCATTCTTTTGGTTAAAATTATTTTGCCGCTTATATCTACCAACTGGATTAAAACAGTCTCCCTATCATCAAAAGGAACTGATTTTAATTTTATTTCAGAATTATTTACTGGATTTGGATATACAATCAAACTCTCTGTTTCTTTTCCATTAATCAATACAGATATAGTTTTAGAATATTTTTTAAAACCGTTTAAATCTACTTGCAATAGGCGGTAATAATAAATTCCTTGTTCTACTTTTTTGTCTTCGTGAAAATAATTTTTAATTTGATTGCTGGCTTTTTCTCCTTTGAAAATTTGGATTTCTTTAAATCCATCAATACCAGTAAGTGATCTTTCTAAAGAGAAATAGTTGTTGTTTATTTCTTTCGCAGTAGTCCAATTTATTAAAGCAGAAATTCCGCTAGATTTTCCAGTAAATGAGGTTAAATCAATCGGCAAAACTGTATTTTCGTCATTGGATGCGATAGTTATATAATCTCCATCATTTATGGTCACATTATCAAATGTAACCACCTGGGTAGATGGATCATAAGTTCTGTTTGCACTTATTCGAGTAGCGTTTAGGAAATTACCATCATCATCTTTCAACAATTCTAATTGTGTCTCCGAATTAATTGTAAATGTTGACAAAAAGAAACTAATAGAAACAGTTCCTACATCTCCATTCTGATCAAATCTCCAAACCCTTTTTAATCGGTTGTTTATTCCTGGTGGCACTTCAGCAAATTCCAGAATACTTAAACTGGCATTATCATTTCCAAACATAAGATATTCATTATCTTCTAAATTAGAGGGATTGCTAATTCTAACTAAATTTAAACCTCCTTTGCTATCAGTATGTAGAGATGTTGGATTTTCTCTTCCAATTCCAGCTACTTGATTTCCGTGATTTGTATCATAGATATATTTATCATTCACTATCATTGGTAAAGAATATTTGGAAGAAAGGTAATTTTCCACAATGATTTTTTGTGCTGAATTTACAGCAGTATTAAAAACAATTACCTCTGCAATATCACCTCCCAGATTTCTTGCATCGTTCAAAACCACTCCTCCCAATCCAAAAGCACGAGATATTTTATTGATACTTGCATTTGATGTTGTATTTGTTGCTGCTACCCCATTTTGATCTACTTCTACATCTGTAGCTGATTTAATAATAGCCGTTACATTGCTTCCACTTAGTAAAAAATTACTTGAAGCATTATCTACACCTGTATTATCGGTATACAAAAACCTAAAGTTACTTGCTGGCCCATTTTGTTCTATCGACCAATTGGCTCTAGGCAATGATTGCTGATTAAGGTCTAAAATAGTCGCTTGAGGATTTTGGATAGCTGCAAAATTACTTGTCACCAGAAATATGCTTAGATTATCTGACGTTAAGAAATCATTTGAAATTAACTTATCGTCAAGCCCGTCAAAACGAACAACAGGTTTTCCATTTAAACCAGAAGCAATAAAAACAGGCTGTGGTCCTACCACTGTTTGATTAAAATTATTTCCATTTCCAGATTGATCGCGCCACTTATTAATTTTTACCAAATTAGCAGAACTAGAAGTTCCAGCATCTCCTCTGAGCCATAGTTTATTGGATGAAGCATTGCCTACTCCACCCGGTCCAAATTGGGAATATCCATTTTGAAAAATATAAATGCTAATTAGGGTTAATAATAATGTTTTCATTTTCATAAATTTTAAATAAAAATTACATTCCCGATTCTTTATCAAGATATTCTTGTACTAAACCTATTGCGTTTGCAATGCCATCACTTAAAGCAGTAATAAAACTACCTGGTTTTGCCAAAGTCATGGCGTGTTTAAGTGCTTCTATTTCTTTTGGAATCACTTCGTAAGTCATTTTTTTATCTACAGATCTTATTCCCTCTACCAGTAAATTAATGATTTCTTGTTCAGTTCTTCCACGTAGATGGTGCTCTTGACGTATAATTATATGATCAAACATGCCTCCGGCAATAGCTCCACAATCACGAATATCTTGATCTCTGCGATCTCCTGTTCCTGCTATAATTCCAATTTTCATTGGTGAATCTACTTTAGATAAGAAATCTGACACTCCCAAATATCCAGCTGGATTATGTGCAAAGTCTATCATTACTTTAAACTCTTTAAAATCGAAAATATTCATTCTTCCAGGAGTTTGAGCAGAAGAAGGAATAAAAGTTTCTAAAGAAAGACGCATATCTTCTGTTTTAAAACCATATAAATATCCCGCCAGCGTGGCCGCCAAAACATTGGCAATCATAAAAGTGGCTTTACCCCCAAAAGTCAAGGGTATAGTAGTTACTTTTTCCACTCTTATTTTCCAATCTCCTTTTTTAATCGTAACAAATCCGTTTTCGTAAATAGCCGCTATTCCACCTGCTTTACAATGCTTTGTGATTACTGGATGATTTTCGTTTAAACTAAAATAAGCAATTTTGCATTTTAGATTTTTCGCAATTTTAACGCAATTTTCATCCTCAGCGTTCAGCACTGCATATCCATCCTTTTTTACGCTTTCTACTACAGTAGCTTTTACTCTCGTCAAATCATCTAAATTATTTATATCTCCTAATCCCAAATGATCTTCTTGAATATTGGTGATTATTCCAACATCACATTTATTAAATCCTAAACCTGAACGCAGTATTCCACCTCTAGCTGTTTCTAATACTGCAAAATCAACGGTTGGATCTTTTAAAATAAATTCTGCACTCATTGGGCCAGTAGTATCGCCTTTTTGCAAAAGTGAATTCTGAACATAAATACCATCAGATGTGGTGAAACCAACTCGATAACCCATATTTTTTACAATATGTGCTAATAATCTGGTGGTAGTAGTTTTACCATTTGTACCCGTAACAGCAATAATTGGAATTCGAGAAGGCTTGCCTGGTGGATAGAGCATATCAATAACTGGAGCGGCAACATTTCTGGGTAGACCTTCACTTGGTGCTAAGTGCATTCTGAAACCAGGAGCCGCATTTACTTCCAAGATTACTCCTCCATTTTCGTTCAGTGTTTCCGTTAAATTCTTGGCCATTATATCTATTCCGCATACATCCAAACCAATTACTCTAGAAATTCGCTCACAAGTAAATATATTTTGTGGATGCATTTTGTCGGTTACATCTATGGAGGTTCCGCCAGTGCTTAGATTTGCCGTTGACTTTAAAAAACAAACTTCGCCTTTCGGCAAAACTGTTTCTAAGGTAAATTTATATTTTTCTAATAAGTCTAATGTATCTCTATCAATTGAAATTTCTGTCAATACATTTTCATGTCCATATCCTCTTCTTGGATCCGAATTTTCTTTCTCAATTAATTCTTGAATAGTTCTAGTTCCATCTCCTTTCACATTAGCTGGAACTCTCTGTGCTGCTGCTACTAATTTATTATCGATTACTAAAACTCTAAAATCATATCCAGTAATGAATTTTTCGACAATAATGGCATTTGAATATTGCTTTGCATATTCAAATGCACTTTTAGCATCTTCTAAAGTAGTTACATTAATGCTGGCTCCCTTTCCATGGTTTCCATTTATGGGTTTAAAAACTAATGGAAATCCAACCGATCGAATAACAGATTCTACATCTTGCATAGAATAAACTGTTTCTCCAGATGCTACAGGAATTGCGGCTGCACTTAGCATTCGTTTTGTTTCTTCTTTATTACCTGCTATATCCACAGCAATATTGCTAGTTTTAGAAGTAATGGTAGCTCTAAATCTTACTTGATTTACTCCATAACCTAATTGCACTAACGAGTTTTTATTTAGTCTGATGAAAGGAATATTTCTAGAAACTGCCTCATCCACTATAGAACCTGTACTCGGTCCAAATCGTTCACGCTCACGCAATTCTCTCATTCTTTTCAGATCATGAGCAATTTCATATTCTGTATTGTTAATCAATGCTTCTGCAATTCTTACCGAAGCTTCGGCAGCATAAATACCAGCTGACTCTTCCACATAACTAAAAACCACATTGTATATTCCAGAAGTTATGGTTTCGCGGGTTCTACCAAATCCAGTTTCCATACCAGCAAGAGATTGAATTTCTAATGCAATGTGTTCTATCACATGCCCCATCCAAGTTCCAGTTTTTACTCTGCTAAAAAAACCACCTGGAACATTCTCAGAACATCGATGATCATACATGCTAGGTATTAATTTTTCTAATCGTTCACCAAATCCTGCTATTTTATTGGTAGGTCTTTGTTCAAGATCCTCTAAATCAAGTCGCATTTGAATCAATTTTTTTCTGGTAATGCTCCAGATATTTGGACCTCGTAGTGCTTGAATTTTAAGTATTTTCATAGTAACCAAAAAGGTTTTATCTTAATAAAATGAATTTGATTTTAAATCGAAACAAAATAGCGCATAATTGAGTAAATAAAGGAGCGATTGTGCAATTGTTAATAAGTATTGTCTAAGTGGCAAAGGCTTAAAAGTTAATTTCACAATCTAATAAATGGCTTAAAAACAATATTGAATGGTTTTTTGATCATTTAATTCTAAAGAAATATTATGATACCGAAGGGCAAATTAATCATTATCGGGGGTGCAGTAGATACAGGCAGTTTTACCGAAAAACAATTTAATCAACCAATAAATCTAAATTTTTTTGAAAAAGGGATCTTAAAAAGATTGATTGTAGAATCTAAAAGTGGTAATGATTCACGTATTGAAATTATCACTACAGCATCATTAATTCCAGAAGCAGTGGGCGATGAATATGTTAGAGCTTTCGGACAATTGAATGTGGCAAACGTAGGAGTAATGAATATTAAAACTCGTATGGAAGCCAATGCAGAGGAATTTATAGAACGGGTTAATAATTGCGATGTGGTAATGTTTACTGGTGGCGATCAATTGCGATTGACTTCTATTTTTGGCGGAACAAAATTCCTTTACGCTCTTTTAGAAAAATATATTCATCATGATTTTATAGTGGCAGGGACTTCTGCTGGAGCCGCAGCCTGTTCAGAAAACATGATTTATCAAGGAAATCATAGTGAGGCATTATTAAAAGGTGAAGTTAAAATTACCGGTGGATTAGGATTAATAAAAGATGTAATCATTGATACTCATTTTGTACATAGAGGCAGAATTGGAAGATTATTTTATGCAGTTGCTAGCAATCCAGGCATATTAGGAATAGGTTTAGGAGAAGATACTGGATTATTAATCACAGGTGGAAATGAAATGGAAGCGATTGGTTCAGGTTTGGTGATTTTGGTAGATGGAAGACAGATTATAAATACCAATATTACAGATGTAGCCATGGGAATGCCTGTTTCAATTGAGCATTTGGTGGTGCATGTAATGTCAATGTTTGATAAATATTCAATACATGAAAGAAAAATGACTATAAATAAAATTTTCAAAGCTGATTTGGAAATTTATGCCAAAATAGATCAGTAGATGAAACCAAGTATTATTATTCACGGTGGGTTTTTCAGTGAATCTGCCACTAATTCAGAAACCAAAAAGGCCAAACAAAATTCTTTATTAAGAATTGCAGAATTGACCTCAGCTTACATACAAAATCATACGGCTTTAGAAACAGTAGTATACGCCGTTGCGCTTTTAGAAAATGATTTCTTATTTAATGCAGGTATAGGATCTCAAATTCAAAAAGACGGAAAAATAAGAATGAGTGCTGCATTGATGGATGGTTTTAATAGAAAATTTTCTGGAGTTATTAATATTCAAGATATTCAGAATCCGATTTTATTGGCAGAAATGCTAATGAATGAACAAGATAGAGTACTTGCATCCAACGAAGCTTTGGTTTATGCCAAAAGTAAATCTGTTCCATTTTATAATCCAGAAATACCCGCAAGAAGAGTAGATTTCGAACAAAAAATAGCAAGCTTGGCAACTGGAACAGTAGGATGCGTAGCTTTAGATAAAGAAGGAAAAATAGCTGCTGCAACATCTACAGGCGGAAAAGGCTTTGAAATACCCGGCAGAGTAAGTGATTCTGCCACAACTGCTGGCAATTTTGCGAGCAAGCATGCCGGAATATCTTGCACAGGAGTTGGAGAAGATATCGTAAGCGCCGCACTCGCAAGTACTATTGTTAGTCGTGTTGCAGATGGTTTTACGCTAGAGGAAGCTAGCAGAAAAACTTTTTCTGAGTTAAAAGAAATTGATGGTTTTGCTGGTATTATTGGTATTTCTGCAAATGGAGATATTTTTCATGTAGACTCTTATCCGTACATGGTTTATGCCTATTGTAAAGCAGACCAAAAAGTGGTTGTTTTTCGATAAAAGCTCCTTTATTTTAAAAATATTACATTCTTTTAAAATATAATGCTTTTTTTTAGTGTTAACAATTAAAATACATTTCATACATGCGTTCAATCAAATTATTAATTTTATCTGGATTCAGTTTTGTTTCTATTAATAGCTTCTCGCAAGACAGCATTTCATTAGCGAAAACTCCATTAGTACCTAGTGCAGAGCATCCAGCAGTTACCAAAGAAGTAGTGAAAACCATTTCTTCTTATCATTACAATAAAATTTCTGTGGATGATAAGTTGTCCTCTATCATTTTTGATCGATACATCAAAGCTTTAGATTTTAATAAGTCTTACTTTCTTCAATCGGATATTGATCAGTTTGAAAAATACAGAAATTCCTTGGACGATGATTTAAAGGCTGGAAATTTAATTACTGCTTTTTCAATGTTCAATGTATATAGAATACGAATTGCTGATAGAATAACTTTTTCTATTAATCGAATTAATCAACCTTTTGATTATTCAAAAATTGATAGTGTAGAAATTAATAGAGAAAAAGGTAGTTTTATGAAAACTGCTACCGAAATGGATGAATATTGGAACAAACGTTTACAATACGAAATGCTAAGTGCAAAATTGGCAGGAACAAAAGAGGAGAAATTAGTAGAAACTATTAGTAAACGATATAAAAACATAAGAAATCAATTAATTAAACAAAAAAGTGAAGACGTATTTTCTTTGTTTATGAATGCATTTGCAGAATCGGTAGATCCACATACTACTTACTTTTCGCCAGCAAATGCAGACAATTTCAACATTGATATGAGTCAAGCATTAGAAGGAATAGGCGCCACTTTACGAACAGAAAACGAAGTAACAAAAGTAGTTGCGGTGATAAAAGGCGGACCAGCCGAAAAAAGTGGATTGATTCAAGCTAATGATAAAATAGTAGCTGTCGGGCAAGGTAAAACAGGTGAAATGGTAGATGTAATCGGCTGGAGAATAGATGATGTAGTTGCTATGATTAGAGGAGCAAAAGGTACAATTGTAAGATTATCTATCATTCCCGCAACAGCTGGTGCAGATGCTCCACCAAAAATAATTGAAATAGTGAGAGAGAAAGTCAAATTAGAAGAACAAACGGCAAAAGGCGAAGTACAATCCATAACTGTGGCTGGTAAAGTAGAAAAAGTAGGTGTTATTACTATCCCTTCTTTTTACCTAGACTTTATGGGTAAACAAAAAGGAGACAAAGATTATTCCAGTACTACTAAAGATGTTCGCAGATTATTGGCAGATTTCACAACGCAAAAAGTAAATAAAATAATTATTGATTTGAGAAATAATGGAGGTGGATCTTTACAGGAAGCAATTGATTTAACTGGATTATTTATTACCAAAGGTGCCGTAGTTCAAGTAAGAGATGCAGAAGGCAATGTTTCTGTAGACAAAGATGTGAATGAAGATCTAGTTTACAGTGGACCATTGGTAGTAATTGTTAATAAATTTAGTGCATCTGCTTCCGAAATTTTTGCTGGAGCAATCCAAGATTATGGTAGGGGAATTATAGTTGGCGATCAGACTTATGGAAAAGGAACCGTACAAAATGTAATAGATATCAATCGTATTATGCCCACCGAAAAAGCAAAATTAGGAAAGTTGAAAATTACTTTAGCAAAATTTTATAGAGTATCTGGTAGCAGCACACAGCACCGAGGAGTAGTACCCGATTTGGTTTTCCCGAGTCCTTTATTATCTGAAGAGTTCGGAGAAAGTTCTGAGCCAACTGCTCTGCCTTGGGATCAAATTGCACCAACCCAATTCGAACCTTACACGAATTTAAAATCTGTAAAATCTACTCTGCAAACAAAACACGAAAAAAGAATGAGTAGCGATGCCGAATATCGTTATTTACTAGAAGATATAGCAGAATTTAAACGAAAGAAAACTGAAAATTATGTTCCAATTAGCGAACTATCTCTTAAAACAGAAAGGGATGATTCTGAAGCTCAAACATTGAAAAGAGAAAACGAACGTAGAATTTCTTTGGGTTTGAAACCATTAATAAAAGGAGAATCTAAACCTAAAGATGAAAAAGAACCTGATCTGGTTTTGGTGGAAAGTGAAAGAATTGTAAATGATTTGGCCAATTTGACAAAAAAATAATGAAAAAAAATCTTCTTGAATTTACCAATAAAGGCATTTATTGCAAGCAAGGAGATTTTTACATAGACCCATGGCAATCGGTAGATTTTGCAGTAATTACCCATGCACATTCTGATCATGCTCGATGGGGAAGTAAATATTATTTAGCTCAACATCTTTCAAAAGAAATACTACTTTACAGATTAGGTGCAGAAATAAATTTACAAACTATTGAATACAATGAAGCTGTAAGCAGAAACGGAGTAAAAATTTCACTTCATCCTGCTGGACATATAATTGGATCTGCACAAATCCGAATAGAATATAAAGGGGAGGTATGGGTAGTTTCTGGAGATTACAAATTGGAAGATGATGGAGTAAGCACCCCTTTTGAAATTGTTAAATGCCATAGTTTCATCACTGAATCTACTTTTGGAATGCCTGTATACAAATGGAAACCTCAAGTAGAAATTTTTAATGGGGTAAATGAATGGTGGAACAAGAATAACAAAGAAGGCAAAACAAGTTTATTGATTGGGTATTCATTAGGCAAAGCTCAAAGACTTCTTCAAAATTTAGAACATAGTATAGCTCCGATTTTTGCTCATGGCGTTATTGCAAATACCAATGATGCTTTAATTAAAAATGGAATAAATTTATTTCCAGCTCAAAGAATTACAAAAGAAACTACAAAAGAAGAAGTAAAAGGCGCCATGATTCTTGCCCCACCATCTGCAGTTGGAACTCCTTGGATGCGAAGGTTCTTTCCTTATTCTTTAGGCTATTGTTCGGGTTGGATGAGTATTAGAGGAGCTAAAAAAAGGCGAGCTGCCGACCGAGGTTTTGTACTTTCTGACCATGCAGATTGGGAAGGATTAATCACAGCAATAAAAGCAACCGAAGCAGAAAATATTTATGTGACCCATGGTTACACGGCTACTTTTTCTAAATATTTAAATGAAAATGGATGGAATTCCCAAGAGGTACACACCCTATATGGTGGAGATGAAAGTGTGGAGGAGGATTTGGCGGTTTTAGAAAAAGAAATTAATGTAATTTAACCTAAAATCAAATTGAAAAATTTTGCAAATTTATTTTCTCAACTAGATGAAACGAATAAGACTAATGAAAAAGTTAGTGTTTTAGAAGAATACTTTGCAAGTGTAAGTGATGCTGATAAAATAAATACTCTTGCTTTATTTACCGGCCGAAAACCTAAAAGACAAATCAATAGCACACTTTTAAGAAATTGGGCAATAGAGCTATCTGGTATTCCAGATTGGCTTTTCGAAGAGTCTTACC
>JBBQYA010000100.1:0-9636 GCA_038209155.1 Sphingobacteriales bacterium
AGAGATTCTTAGATGTGAATAGAATGACAAAATCAGAAAAGATTTTTCACTGCGCTCAGAATAACAAAAGGAAGGGATTTTAAGTGCTCTCAGAATAATAAAAGAAAGAGATTATTCACTAGCCTTAGAATAACAAAAGGAAGAGATATTTAAATGTGAATTGGTTAACGAGAAAGTTATTTAAACTCCGTAGTTATCTTCTAATTCTTGATACCAATCTAATCCGTACTTTCTAATTAATGGGTCTTTTAAAAATCGAAACACTGGAACTTGCAGTTCTTCTCCAAATGCACAAGCTGGGTTGCAAATGTTCCATTTATCGTAATTGAGAACATCAAATTCTGGGTATTGGGTAATTCTAATTGGGTATAAATGGCAAGAGATAGGCTTGCGAAATGTAATTTTATTATCTAAATAAGCTTTTTCAATTGCGCATTTAGCTATATCATTTTCGAAAATAACATAAGCGCATTCTTTATTTCCATCTACACAAGGTGTGGTTTTGTCTCCTTCAAAATCTGTAACATAGACTCCTGAGTTTTTGATTGCTTCTTTACCTTTATCGTTTAAATAAGGTTCTACCATTGGAAAGATTTCCTCTAAAATAGAAAGTTCTGAATGTTCTAAAGGGGCGCCGGAATCTCCTGCTACACAGCAAGCACCTTTGCACGAATTGAGATTGCAAACAAAATGTTTTTCTATTAGCTCTTCGGAAATTAAGGTGTTTTGGTGGGAGATCATTATTTATGATTCGAGAAGCAAAGTTAAGATATTTATACTCCTTTTGAATTTAAAAATTCTAATGTTAAAGATAAAATGAAGAAAAATGAAAATGTAAATTTGTGTTTCTAACTAGATAAAATGATTATAGCAAATCCTATATATAATGTTGTTTTTAAAAGACTAATGGAGGACAATCGCATAGCGAAGTTTTTCATTGGTACACTCTTGGATCAAACTATAGAAACTGTTGTAGTAAAACCTCAGGAATTTACCTATACTGATGAACTTGCTGGACTTGCGCTATTCAGAATCGATTTTATCGCAACAGTAAAAACTCAAAGCGCGAATTAAAAAAGATATTAATTGAAATTCAGAAAGCTAAGAATCAAATAGATCTTATGCGATTTAGAAAATATTTAGGCGAGCAATATAAAAAAGAGGATTTAATAGACAACGTTAAAACAATATTACCGATCACTACAATTTACATTTTAGGTTTTAAACTTCCAGAAATAGATGCTCCTTGCTTAAAAATTGCTAGAAATTACCAAGACTTAATTAATAAAAAAATAATAGATACAAAAAGTGACTTTGTTGAAAAACTAACTTATGATAGTTTTATCGTTCAAGTAGATCGTATTACTGACAAGTATCAAACGAGATTAGATAAATTATTAAGTGTTTTTGAACAAAAAAATTTTATTGAAGGTTCAAAAATTATTAAAGAATTTAAACATGAAACAGATATGGAAGAAGTTAAATTAATAACAGATGTATTGCATTATTCTGGAACTGACCCGAATGAAAAAAAGAAAATAGAAACTGAACAAGAAGCTTGGCGAACATTTGATGCAATGTCTGGAGATTTGAGAGAAAAGTCGGAAAAGTTAATTCAAGAACTTCATGAAAAAGATAAAAAGATAAATGAAAAAGATTTGCTTTTGACTGAAATGGCAAAAGAACTTGAAGAATTAAAAAGCCAATTAAGGAAGAAATAAATTTCAATTTAATCTAGCAGTAGTTTGATTCACTAGCCCTTTAAAATCAGTAAGTTCTATAACAATAGACCCAACCAAAATCTCTACTTGAACTCTTAAAGGAATTCTGTTTAAGTCATTACTTACCCATAAATACATTTTACTATCCTCTTTAAAAACTCTTCCTTCTACTAATGAAGGACTGAATTTTAAGCTTTCAAATGTTCCTGCATCGGTTTTCACTTTTTCTTTTCCGATATATTTCACGGTCATGGAATGAACTTTATCTTCCATATAATAATTTATTTCGAATGATTTGCCCGGTTTGAAATCACTAAAATCTATACATCTAGCAAAATAAAATGCAGAAATAATGTCGAGTGTATTTTTTGGAACATCAAAAGTTCCTTTATTCGTCATTACTGAATTAGTATTTCGATCAAAATTCACATATCCATTTCTTCTATAATTATTTTCTTTTATGTTCTCTGTGAAAAGGTAGGGTTTTATGGTTTGCTTATCGATGTACGAATCGTAGCGGTTTCTAACTTTATAAAAAACGTCGAAAGAATTAGCAGTTCGACCGCTTACTGTAAGTTGGAGAGCAGATTCATCGTCGAATTTTTTAGATGTTGAACTAACTTTTAACTCAGCAGAGCCGCAATTTATAAAACCATATTTTACTTTGTATTTTAGTTCTTCACCCATTCCAAAAGCGTTTTTAACAATTTCTGGAAGATCTTGAGCATTGGATTTACTCAAGCAATTAACAATTATTAAAAAACTTAAAAAAAATTTCATTTGAGCATTAATTCAAAAAGTAATCCAATTAATTTTAATCTTTTCTTTTAAACAAAGGAACGGTGGAACATGGTTCGCCATACATGACAGATTTGGCAACAGGAATAAGCAAAGCCGTAAGCAAAACATAAGCTGAAACAGGAATTCTACTGTCTGAACATCCTTTTACTACAATTCTTTGATTTTGGTAAGGGGCTAAATCAAGCTTGTGCAAGGCCTGATCAAAAAGCAAAGTATTCATGACCTCAACCTCTCCAAAAGTTATTCTATGAGCCACTGGAGCAAGTTTACTAGAAATTAACATAAAGGCCCAAGTTGGAACGATAGCATCTGCACTACAGAAAATCGCAATGCTTTTTCCAGCATAAAAGTTCCAATCGTGTTCTTTTACAAAAGTTCTAAAATCTTTTTCCTTCAAAATTAATCCCTGAAAAAGATGGGGCTCAATATCAAACCCTACGACTTCTTCATTTGGGATATATTTACTCAAGTCGATTGTGATTAATCCACTTTCTGCTACTTTATTTATAATTAAATTATCTACTTCCATGGTCTTTAAACAAAAAATCTAAAACACTATAACATTCATTACGGTGTTTTAGATTGAAAATTGTTGATTTTGTTTTAATAAAATCGAATTCTATTGTCGGTTATGGCTGCTTTTTGTTTTAAAGCTTCAAAAACTCCACCGTCTGTTGCTTGTTTTTCCTGATTAAGCAATTGTAATTTATTGGTTGAATAATCTTTGGTGGCCGCTGGTACTGTAAAATTAGTTACGGTAAATAGATAAATTCCTCGATCGCCTCTTACAGGTTCTGAAACTTTATTTTTTTCGCTAGAGAAAATTTTACCAACAAGCAAAGGCTCTCTTGCCACACCTGGAAGAATTCCGTTAGAAAACAAAACTCCAGTTGAAGGTAATACTGCAGTACTCACCTTGGTAGCAATTTGGTTTAAGTTTCCAGCAGTTTTAGCAGTTTTTAATTTTTCGATTAATAAAACCCCTTTTTTCTCAATTCTAACTGCATTTTCTAATTCAACTTTAATGGCATCCATCGCTACAAATCCTTTTTCTTTTACTTGAGTAAGTTTTGCAATAATGTATTTATTTCCAATTTCAAACAAGGGCGATAAACTAGATTTCTCTGCTCCAAAAGCCCATTTAATAATTTCTCTTGGGTTTTCTATTCCTGCAATCTGCTGATCACTTGTCTTCAAATTTTCGGCTAATTTTTTAGAAAAGTTTGCTTTTGTTACTTGTTCATCGAATTTTTTACCATCCCCTAAACTGCTCAAAAACTCACTTGCTTTAGAATATTCTGTGCTTTGAGTTTGAGTGCTAGGTTCGAATAGACGATCCACAGTGCCCACCATCGCTGCTTTTGAATTTCCTTTTTGATCTAAAATTTGAATTAAATGAACTCCAAATTCTGTTTCAACAATTGGCAAATCTCCAATAGATCCATTAAAACTTGCATCTGAGAAATTTTTAACCATGGCACCTTTTGCAAAATAACCTAAATCTCCACCTTTAATTTTTGAGCCATCATCTTCTGAATTCATGATCGCTAGTGTTGCGAAATCTGTTCCTGATTGAATTAATTTTTTTAAACTATCCAGTTTCGCTTTTGCAGCTGCATTATTTCCATTTTGAGTTTTGATTAAAATATGTCTAGCCTTTACAGAATCTGGTTCAGATTTTAATTTTATTAATTTAGAGACTTTGTAAGCGTTGTTTTCTAAATAAGGACCATAAATAAAACCAACTGGAGCGTTAAACATAATTGAATCAATGATTGGCGAAAGTGCACCTTTCTTTACAAAAACCAATTCTGATTTTGTATCCGCATTTAAGTTTACATATAAAGAATCGTTTGGATTTGTAGAAAAATCTTGCAAAACTTTGTTGATGTCTTTCAACGCTGAAATAGAATCTGATGCATTTGGCATCACATCAAAAACAACATATTCAATATTTCTTTCTTCTTCTTTCTGTTTGTATTTGTATTTATTTTTGTCGTAATAGCTTTTTACATCACTTTCCGAAACTTTTACAGTAGAATCCGGAATAGTTTGATAATCCATTAATATATAATTAATATCGGCAGATTTCAAATTGTCTTCATAATTTGCTTTTGCTTCCATATTGGAAACATACAAACCATTTTTTATCAAATTCAGATATTTTTGACGAATGCGTTCGTCACGAATACCTTTTTCAAAAGTTAACCATTGTTTTCTAGTAGCTCCAGAAGGATCGCGTTCGTCCATGGTTTTTAAGAACGTAATAACCTGGGTTGGATCAAAAACTCCGGTTTGAGGATTCGTAAATGCTTTCTTTACTTCTGGATGTGGGTTTTTTCCTTGAATCATGTCAAACAATTCATCGTTTCCTACATCAATACCAAGTTTTTCGTATTCTTTGGTGAAAATAATATCTGCTAAAGTTTGATTCCAAGTCTGATCTACTAAATAACCCATCATTTGTGGGTTTAGGTTGTTTTGTTTGGATTGAGTTTTAAAATTTTCTATAGAAACATCTAATTTACTTTGAAAATCTTTTATAGAAATAGTTGTTCCTGCTACTGAACCAATTTTATTTTGAGCGTCGCGTAGAAATGGTGTGCCCGATTGAACTGCATCGGAAACCAAAAAAGCTAAAATGGCAAAACAGATTATGCCTAATAAAAGCATAGATCGATTTCGCATAGATGTCATTAATCCCATATTCGTAAATGTTTGTCAGCAGTGCTGATTAAGTATTAGTTTTTTAAAATTTTGAGGCGCAAGATACATTTTTTGGATGTTTATTTCCTATCCATTTTAAATTTATAAAATGGCTTTCTGAATAGGATTAAGGCACTAATTCTCCTTCCTTTAAATAAATAGTGCCTTTAATTTTGAAGATTTTATATTTACTAAAACTTTGATCTGATTCAAAACCATCGCCATAGATGATTTTATCTTTCTGTTTTATTTTAACAAATTCATTGGAATAAATTTTTTGAGTATTCTCATCCCATATCAGCTTTTCTGTATTTAGAACCTCTCCTTTATTATTAATTACAACCACATTATTCCTTACTTCCATTATCTTTTGTTTCTGTTTTCGGATACCGTAATTAGCTGTCAATTTACTTTTAGATTCTTTTTCGCCATCCGAATAGAAATTAACCTCTAAACCAATCGGCATTTCGTAATAAGGATCTTCTGTTTTGTAATTTTTGAACAAAGGACTTTTAAGTATGGCTTTTATTTCTGCAGAATCTGAATATGTGACCACAATGTCTTTGCTAGTTTCCACCATTACTTTTTCTTTCTGAGAACTTACAGAATTTACTTCTTCTATTTTATTCTCACAAGAAAGCAAGAAAAATGAAAGAGAGAATATGGCAAGAAAATTAAATAGCCTGAAAAATATTTTACTCATTTCAAAAAGAATTATTATTCATATTTACGTTGAATGAACCAACGAGTATTAAGTACAAATCCTAAATTGAGCATAATATTTTGTTCTCTCACCAATGAATTGGAAGTTTGTCCTCGTTCAGAAAACTCAACACCTATATTCACTTTAGAAAAACTTAAAGGATTATTAGAGGACGGAAGAGGAAATCCTGCACCCAAAGAAAAAGCTCTTTCATTTAATTGGGTATTTCTGATTTTAAGGTAAGAGGTTCCAAAACTTATTCCAGCTCTGTAATCTACAGTTTTCAAATATTTGCCTACCGCATTAAAATCTGGTGTGTATTGTGCGCCAATAGTCACATTAAAATTATTATTGATAGAGGCATCAACCTTATCATTTACTCTATACTCCGACCAATTATTAAGTGAGAAATCTGCACCAATCAATAATTGATTAGGTTTTTCGTAAATAAAACCTATGTTATGAGAAGTAGGTAAAGTTATTTCTCCTTTTTTATTGCTATCAATAATTGTAACATCTACTACAGTTTCAAACCCGGAAACACTAGACGTATATCGCTCATTAGTTGTATTTAATTTAGAATTTATTTTAGTTCTTGTATTACCCGCATAACCGAATGTTAATTTATTCTTTTTTGTATTTGTAATAACATATTGGGCTCCATATTTTAATAATATTCCACCAGAAAATAAGGAAGTTGTGGTTCTATTATTCAAGAAATTTTGTCCTACTGGAAATTCAGTAGATCTAGATTGATTGATAGATCCGAAAATATAATTTGCATTTATTCCGACAGTGAAATTTTTGGTAATCTTATGGCCAGCTCCAATGTAAAACTGCGATAATCCACCTTCACCACTGTATATATAGTTTACTCTAGATGAATTTGCAATACTATCCGAAGCATTTCTTACTTTGTATCCCACATTACTAAAAGGTACTAAACCAAAACTTAATCCTCCTTTGCTAGAAAGTGGAAATGCGAAGGCAAAATAAGATAAGGTAACATTTCTATTGATTTGAGAAGCAGTTGAATTGCTTAAACGCAAAATACTTCCTGTGGCATTTAATTCAAAGGTTGTTAATTTAATTCCAGCATAAGATGCCGGATTTGCGAAATTAATTCCAATTGGATTATTTAAACCAGCACTCAATCCTCCCATTCCTAGGCTTTGCTGAAAAGCATTTTTTTGAAGCGTTCCTATTCCGAATCTCGAATAGGGTGAACTAGTAGTAGTCTGTGAAAATGCATTGGAAACTGAAATGAAAAGGATTAATAATAATAGTTTACGCAGCAGAATAGTCATCTTGTATTTGTAGTAATGAGTTTAAACCGTGTAAGACCAAATCGGGTGCGGTTTCTATAAGGTTGGCAAAGATGCTATTTTTCAAAGAAGTATCAAAAAATGAATGATCACCACCACAAATTAACACTTTCAAATCTGGATAAAGCGCTAAATAAGCTTGAATTTGATCTTTTACCTCTGCTAAAATACCCAACTGCACTCCAGATAGTATTGAATTTTTAGTGGTATCTCCTATCAACTGATTAAAGTTTGGTTGTGGCTCTATAAACGGTAATGATTTAGTAAACGTATTCAATGCTTTAAACCGCATTTCTAAACCAAGAGAAATAGCACCACCATGATATTCTGAATTTTCATTCACAAAATCATAGGTGATACACGTACCTGCATCTATTATTAAAACGTTTTTGTTTTTAAATTTTAGAATTGCCCCAGCAATAACCGCCATTCTATCTACACCCAATGTCTCTTGAGTTTTGTATAAATTGATAAATGGTAATTTACTGCGATAAGAAAAATAATGAACAGGAGCTAATTGATTTAAATATTCATTAAATGAATTCGTGTTATTTCCAACTCTTGAATAAATAATATTTTTTATTTTTTGATGATTAATAAACAATCGAACATCATTTTCATCATCAACCCAAGATTTTTGTACTAAAGTATTTTCTTTGAATAATGCAATTTTTGTTCTACTATTTCCTGTATCAACAATTAAATTCATAAAAATTTACATTACTTCTGCCTGAGCTAAAATAGAAGCGAATATTCCTGCTCCATCTGAATTGCCCAAAAGCGAATCAGATGCTCTTTCTGGATGAGGCATCATGCCAAAAACATTTCTATTTTTATTACAAACACCTGCTATATTATGTAATGATCCGTTTGGATTGGATTCCATATTTATTTCCCCTTCTTTACTGCAATATTTAAATAAAATCTGATCGTTTGTATTTAATTCGTCTATAATTTTATCGTTGGCAAAATATAAACCTTCTCCATGAGCAATCGGAATTTTCAAAATAGAATTAGCGTCAATTTCCGATGTAATTAAACTGTTGGTACTTATTGTTTTCAAATAATAATTATCGCAAATAAACTTTCTGCTTGCATTATGAAGCAATGCTCCTGGCAACATTCCAGCTTCGGTTAAAATCTGAAAACCGTTACAAATACCAAAAACATTTCCACCTTTTGCTGCAAAAGAAATCACCTCTTGCATGATTGGGGAAAAGCGAGCAATAGCACCAGATCTTAAATAATCGCCAAAAGAAAAGCCTCCTGGTAAAATAATAAAATCACATCCTTTTAGATCGTGATCTTTATGCCAAAGTTGCTCTACCTGTTGACCAAAAGTGTTTTGCAAAGCATATATTACATCTTGATCACAATTGGAACCCGGGAAAATTACTACACCAAATTTTATCATTTCGAATTATTATTTTGATTATTTTAGGTCAGAAATTAAAATTCTTGTAAATCTTCTTTTTCCTTATTATGAAGTTTAGAATATTTATTTCCTGCTAAAAAACTTAAAACACTTATAATTAAATAGCTTAAACCTTTTAAAAAAATTTATACAAATTCATCTTTTCCCATCCATAAACAAAAACCCATGAAAGCCAAAAAAATGATAACAAATCCAGCAAGTATATAACCTAATCTTGTGAAAGTTTTTCTTAGTTCTTCCGGTTGAGCTTTTAAATATTCCGATTGATATTTTATTGACTGTTCCGAAAGTTTAGAATTTGCTTGTAACTCTTGAATTTTAAAGTCTTGGTCGGCTTTTTGGTTTTCTAATTCAATGCGTTGATTGGTTAAAAAACTTTTAATTATCTCAGGATTGTTGGGATTATTACTGATTGGCTTACTACTTTCGTTTGGCATTGTCATACTGAATAACAATTTTTCCAAAATCAAATTCTTCGCCTAGAACAGGAGGAACAAATTTTGAACTTCTTATCGCCTTTACATTTTTATTTATTATCCTCAAGAATTCCCTCGGGGAAACAGATTTTTTAATAAGCGTTCCTGAAACGAAACTGTTTCTAATAATCATATTATTATTTTTTATCGAAATTCTATTTTTCGTTGATCTACGCAAATATAACATCCATTTTGAAATTATCAATAAAATTCAGATTCAGTTTTATTAGTTTTTAAACGAATTTTTGTTCATTTGGATTATAAAGTTAATCAATCCGTCTATTTCAATAAACTAAATCAATCCCAAAACTTCTTTTTTAGCCACTAAATATTCTTCCCAAATTTCTTGTACGATTTGAGATGCTGGCTTTATTTGATTTATCATCGCAGAAATTTGTCCTATTTCTAATTCTCCTTCCATTAATTCTCCTTCAAACATTCCAAGTTTAGATCTTGCTTTTCCTAAGAT
>JBBQYA010000101.1:0-9587 GCA_038209155.1 Sphingobacteriales bacterium
GATGGTTATCTCCTCCCTGTTTTTTATTTTAATTGAAAAACCATGCATGAACAAAAAATGGCCACAACAACTAAGGAATTTTTTGCTTAAAATCGTTGCTAGGACTTCGTAAGTTCTATTTCTCTTTTACTTTCCGTATACTTATTTTCCTAGCGACTCTTGCGCAATACCTTGCGCCTATTACGCTCAAACCTTCTTATAATCCTTGCCGTTTTAAATTTATTTACGATAATATAAGGCATGATATTTTACTAATTATTACAGAAAATATCTTAATTTAGAATGAAAAACTGATGAATTATTAAAATAAATAATAGCTTAATGGAACAAATAGAAAATAGCCAATTACAGTTTATTACAGAAATAAAAAATAAAGTTCGCCAAGCTCAATATGAAGCATTAAAAGCTGTAAATGTGCAGCTCATAAATTTATATTGGGACCTGGGCAAAGCAATTGCTGAAAAACAAGAATTGGGTAGGGGAAAAGCTATTGTACCTACTTTATCCAATGAACTCAGAAATGAATTCCCTACACTTAAAGCTGATGAAAACGACCGCCTTAAATTAGACTGAAACTTGTAACGCACCTTAGCAAAAGTTAATTATCATATACATACTGATGCTATTAAAGAAAAATTAATTCCACCAGCACTCACGAAAGATAAAATAAACTTTGTGTATGCAGACGAAGCCGACATGCTTAATGTAGCCTTATTTGGCATTACTGCAAAACAATGGCGAGAAACTAACCCAAAAGTCGAAGGCAACGTTAGAGATATGGCAACTATTGAACAATTAGTGGTGTTATCTAACATGGAAAGTATAAATGCAGTATTAATAAATCAAGGCTTAAAGCAAGCAGATAGATTGATTCAATTAAACACTATTGCCATTACCCAAATGAAAAGTTTAGTACAAAACAGCAGCTTGAAAAAATTAACCTAAAAGTATAAACTTAAGCTGCTAGCTGTAAAAAATAAATTCAATTCCTAAAGATCTTTGCTTAACACCGAGTGCTTATTGCGTTTAATACTTTAAGTTCCTAGCTAACCCTGCACAAGACATTGCAATCTTTGAATTTAAACTTTCCTTTGCGATCCTTGCGCAACGCCTTTTGGCCAATTCATTTAAATTACATTGCTACACCTGCGTTTAAATTTATTTTAGGTCAAGAAACTTTGAATATTACAAAAGACCTGAAGAAAAATTTAAAAAATATGTCCTTCTATTCTCCAACGTTATCATGATCTTATTTGCCAATGTGTTGACGGTTTTAGTAATGCTTCTAAACGAAGGACTCAACATCAGCGAATCCCTTTTCAAAATTCAAACCAACCAAATTATAAAAGACCTATTGTACAAAAACACTTTGATTTCTTTTCTCTTATCAGTTTTTGTTTGGATTTGGCTTTTATTTAAGCTTAAAACAAAAAACTTAGCTTAAAACTTGCAGATAAAATGGAATGATAAGGAAATTTACAAAAATGAATTAGGATATACAAAAATCATATACTTTGTGATATTAATTAATAGTATATGAAAACTGTATCTCTAAAAATAGACGATTCCATATTTTTCGAAACCGAAAAAATTCTTTCTCGCAAAAGTATTCCTAGAAATAGATATATAAATGAAGCTTTAGAGTTTTACAATAATGTACAAAAAAGACAAATTTTGGAGGAAAGGCTTAAAGTTGAATCCAATTTAGTCAAAAAAGAATCTATGAATATTTTAAAAGATTTTGAAAATATTGATTATGCAGATTAAACAGTTTGAAATATGGATTGCAGATTTAAATCAGCAAATTGTAACAAAAACTGGAAAAACTAGACCAGTCTTAATTGTTCAAACAAATTTATTAAACAAGATTTTGCATCCTTCAACTATAGTTTGTCCGATAACAACAAATGTTCAAACGGAATCTACTATTTTACGAGTTCATCTTAAAAAAGGAATGGTTAACCTTTCAGAGAATTGTGATATAATGATAGATCAAATGAGAGCTATTGATAATAAACGTTTATTAAAAAAACTAGGGATTCTGCCAATTGATTTCATTGATTTAATTAAAGAAAACATTTGTAATGGATTTGGATTAGTTAGGACTAAATAAAAAGGATCGATCTTGATGATTTTACCCAATATATTTTTTGAAATTGCTGGAAATAGTTTTTAACTATCAAAAACAACAATCGAGAAATAAAAAAAACTAAATAATCAATTATTTAGATAAAACCATTCGATCTTATCTGAAAAAGTTTAATCATCCTACCTTAAATACTGAAACAAAAATGACCAATTGCGGAAATATTCTTCATTATTTTTCTTTTAAAGTCTTTAGAAATTTAATCTCCCTTATTGAACACAAATTATCTAAAATTTTTTATCGATAAATAAATATTGATAAAAAATATATTTTTATTGTTTATCAATAAATAATTATACATTTGTTTTATTATTTATTTCTAACCCCAGAACGACAATGAAAAACTCAAAGACAAATTCAGTAATCCCGATTATTAAATCAATTTTAAACCTAGCATGGTATGGTGGTTTTATTTTAGTAGGAATCTTACTCATTATTTCAATCTTTTATTCGATAGGAGATTTTAATATTGATGGCAAAACTAAAATAACTATCAAGGATCTACCAAGTTCCTTTTCAGGCAATGGGGGAAATAATAATTTATTAAAATCTTTGGATCCTGCATTTACAGATGCTATGATTAATCAAGATATCAACTCTCTTACATTTAATACCAGCGATATTTATTTTAAATTGTTTTTAACATTTTCATTGTTAATCTCTATTACTATAGTCTATCTTATTCTATATCATTTGAGAAAAATATTTTCTGGTCTGCCGATAAATTCTCCTTTCACTTACCAGAACTACAAAAGCATTAGGTCTATAGCCTTTTTAATTATCAATTTTGTTTTAGTAGAATGGATTTTAAAACTTTCAATGAGTTTTATCTTAGAAACAAAATATGATTTAAAAACAAAATTAAATATTGAATTAACTTCTGCTATAACCTACATTTTATTGGGATTAATTATTTTTGCAATAGCAGAAATATTCAATCAAGGAATTAAATTAAAAGAAGAACAAGATTTAACGATTTAATCTATGCCAATAATTGTAAACTTAGATCTGATGATGGCAAAACGAAAAATATCTCTAAATCAACTTTCCGAACGAGTTGATTTGACATTATCTAACCTATCCATCTTAAAAACAGGAAAAGCTAAAGCGATTCGTTTTAGTACTTTAGACTCAATCTGTAAAGCATTAGACTGCCAACCAGGAGATATTTTAGAATATAAAATGGAGGAATAAGTAGTTGAAACATAATTTAATAAGTGATTAGACAATATTTTACAACATCCAATTATTAGAAATATGAATCACAAAACATCAATCCAAATTTTGTTGACACTACTTATTGCAATCATTTTTTTTCATGTTTCTGTAATTGTAAAGTTGGTTCCTTACAATATAGCTTGGGGCGGACGACTTCAAAATGATTCTCAAATGTATGTTTTTGAAGCTCTCTCAATCCTTATCAACTTATTTTTAGGAATGATTTTGCTAATGAAAGGAAACTATTTAAAATTTCAATTTAAAAATAAAACGATAAACATAATATTATGGATTTTTCTGGCTTTATTTCTTTTGAATACTGTTGGAAACATTTTCGCCAAGACAAACTTTGAAAAATCATTTGCTATTTTGACTTTTATATTAGCAATTCTTATTTGGAAAATTTTGAATGCTAAGAATGTATCTACCAAAACTATAGTATGAAATTGGGTTTATCTTTACATAATGTGATAAATTGAACAAACATTGCCATTTAAATTTTGGAAAAAATAGAGATTTAATAAAATGATTCAAGGCTAAACTTTTTTAAAATAAATCTACATTTGTTTGTCAATTAGCCTATTCATATTCAATTAAAAAATAATTTCTATAAGCAAAAAGCCCTAAAACTAAAAATATATTGATCAAACATTAATTCTAAAAAACATCATGAAAAAAACAACTACCTTCTTAATCGCTTTCCTAATTTCTATTTGCTCATTTGCTCAAAACTTTGAAGGAAAAATCGTCTACACAAATTCTGTGAAAAGTAAAATACCAAACGTAACTGACGAACAATTCGCAACAATGATGGGAACGACACAAGAATATTTTATAAAAGCGGGGGACTATAAATCAATTTCAAACGGAAGTTTATTTCAATACCAACTCTATATAAATAAAGACAATAAGCTTTACAGCAAAATGAGTAATTCTGAAGCGCTTTTATGGAACGATGGATCAGAAAATAAAGATGAAATTATTAAATCAGAGCTAAACAAAGGTGTTATAGAAATTTTAGGCTACAATTGCGATGAATTAATTTTGACGTGTAAGTCTGGAATACAGAAATATTATTTCAATTCAAAAATTGCAGTTGATACTAAATCTTTTACTAATCACAAATACGGAAACTGGTACGAATTTCTTTTAAAATCAAATTCTTTGCCATTAAAAATTGTCATTGATAATCCACAGTTTACTTTGGAAAGCATTGCCACAGAAGTAAAGGCTATGAAACTTGAAAATACTTTTTTTGATTTACCAGAAAATGCTCAGCTTACAAAAAGCCCTCATTGATTAAAATAGGAGATTTCGCCAATTGATAGATAAATTTTGAGATAAAGTTCATCTGAATTAAGTTTTTGGCGTTTTAGGTCAATTAAACAAATAGTTAATAAAATTTAATTATAAAATTAGTTAAATCAAAAAAAACATAATTAATAGAATTTACCATGAGCGATTTTTCAAACCTAACATTAGATTGGTCACACCTAACCAGCATTTCTGAACTTGAATATAATGATAAAGAAGAACAATTTCCAGGAGTTTACATTTGGGGCTTTACCATCGATAAAGTATTTATTCCATATTATGTAGGTATAACAAAAAATTTAAATTATCGAATTCACGAACACATTCGATTTTTAATTAGTGGTCTTTATACAATTTACCATAAAGATTCTTTAGCAAAATTTAAAGACTTTAAAAATAAAAAAGATACAGAAGTTAAAGCAGACAACAAAGAAGGAATAATTTATATTCCTAACTGGCCTACTAATTTCAAAAAATTTTTAGACGAAAGAAAACTACTTCAAGAGCATATCGACTTTATGGTTGAGACTTTCACCTATTCTTGCGCACCAGTAGATTTAAATATGTATACCATGGATGATCTTAGAGAAATTGAAAAAATATGTATTAAAGAAATTGGATTAGAAAATCTGGCAAATACAAAATGTGGGGAGCTCAAAAATTTAATTAAGCATAAAAATTATATAAATTTTGAAGATAAGCTAAAAGAAAAAATTTAAATAATTTTGTTTTGATGCTAAATATCTTTTATGAAAATTATAAACCCATTCTACCAGCTACCAATCATTATACAATGGATTCTCTCCATCTTTTTGTTAATCATAGGTTTTTTTCTAGCCATGCTAATAATTTAAGCGGGAGATAAACAACCAATTTTTTATCTTTTCTTATTCTTTTATGTTCCAATCGCACAATTTAGCATCACTCCTATTTCCAAGCTAACTGGAATGTATACCTATTATTCTCCCATGTTGCTTGGCTACATGGCAAACAAAAATCAAATAGATTTGCATAGCGCTGGCAGCTTCGATTATTTATATATTATGCGAAAGCAAAAACCTGAAACAGAATTTAGAAATAGAATAATTGGTTATTATTTAGAAGGAATAATAAATATCATCAAGCAAATAGAAAATAATTTGATTCCAAATACGGTGGAGATAGTGGCGACTTCTTATTTTTTTAACGATAGAACTATGAATAAATTGGGTTTCTTGTCCAAAGAGCCTTCCCTATTCTATCGAATTAACTTATTGATCAATTTTATTGATTTAACATGGATGTACTCCCTTTCAAAAGGGCGTTTTTCGATTCCCAAACTTTGGAATGCAAAGAAAGCCTCTATCTCAGGTGCTGCTTTAATTGAAAACAAAGCATTTATTCTAGAATTACATAAAAAATTGAATAAAGGAAGTTGATCTTTGCGAATTACAAATCCAATTTTCAATTTGGTTGATACTATCAAATGGATGCCTTTCCCCTCTTTTCAGAAAAAATATAAATTTATTGCAACACGTTAAATTTCAAAAAAAATTGGTACCTAAAAATTTGTAGTGGTTTTAAAAACAAATTATTATAATTGTTCTAATAAAAAAATTAATTTTAGGAATTATTAAAATTTAAACGGCAAAATCATGAAACTTAAACGAATTACCCTCTCTCTTTTAGCCTTGTTCGCATTCTTAAATACCCAATCACAAACCATCACATTGCAAACCAGCGGCACCATTAATGATCTTTCTGGCGTTCACTTTTTTTCACCCACTCATGGAGCTGTTTGTGGTTTTAGAGTTATACTTAATACTACAGACGGTGGTCTAACTTGGAATAATAATCCCATATTAGCTAGTTGGTCTGATGTATTCATGACTAGCAACAATACCTTTTACGTAACTGCCACAACTGGTACACTCGTTAAAACAATAGACGGAGGTGCAAATTTTACTGTTCTTACTACCAATACACAAAACAACCTCAATTCCGTGTTTTTTATTACCCCACAAATAGGTTGGATTAGCGGACAAGGTGGCACTGTGCTGAAAACAATAAATGCTGGCACAACATGGACAGCTCAGAATCTAAATACCCAAACCTTTATCTATCAAGTATTTTTTATTGATCAAAATATAGGTTGGGCAGTGGGTGCAGGTGAAAAAGTTTTCGCAACCACAAATGGTGGCACTACTTGGACCCCGCAAACCGCAAACTTAAACGGTTTTTATAATTTTCAAGACGTTAATTTTATTAATGCAAACGAGGGTTGGTTGATAGGAAATAATGGAGGAACAGGAAACGTCATGTTTAAAACCACTAATGGAGGTGCAACTTGGACTAATGTATACACCAATATAGGCAATCCTCAGAATGAGATACAATTCTTTGACTCAAACCTAGGCTACAGCGCTTTTGTTAGCAATACAAATTCATCCACCGGTATCAGAACTACTACAAACGGAGGTACGAGTTGGACGGTCCTTCCTGTTCCTGCTACTAATTCAAACTTTAATTCTATCTTTTTCCTAAATCAAAACTTAGGTTTTTCTGTGGGAGACGCTGGCAAAATCATAAAAATCCAAAACAGCACAGGACTAAATTCCCAAAGATCAACCATTGATTTTAAACTCTATCCAAACCCGGCATCCGATTTCATTTTCTTAGAAACCAATGAAAAAGACCTAGAAACCATCATTATCTATGATTTATTAGGTAAAGTTATTTTAAAACAAGAAAACACCATTTCCATTTCCAACCCAATTCAAATACCAACTCATTCAATTAAAAATGGTATTTATTTAATGGAAATAATCTCCAAATCAAAAAAAGGAATCCAAAAATTAGTGGTACAGCATGATTGATGTAGATAGAAATCGCAGAAAAAGTATAATACTTATGATGGAAAGTTGGAATAGATAATTAAAAAAGAAGCTTTATAAACAATCTAATATTTGCTCTAAGTCTAATAGGAAAACTTAAATCAAATAACAAAACCAAATTTAGAACTCATGAAAACTCCAATGAGTAAAATGAAAATAAATTTTTACCTGATTCTTATTTTCAATTTGATTCTTATCTCCAAAGTTTTTGCCCAAACAGATTCGACCAAAAAAACTGTTGTTGGACTATCTGCTCAAATATACCCTGCCGGGTTAATTGCAACTATCCACACCGAACTGTTTTACAACAAAAACACCTCACTCTTTTTCCGTGCAGGAGGCAATTTCGCCGACAGAAAGATTTCAGCCCTTTTAATGACAATGAAAGAGGAAATGGATTTGGCGGTTCTGCGGGCTATCGCAAATACATTAATTTAAAAAAAGGCAACATTCTTTTGGGTTCAAATCTTGATGTTTGGAATATGTGGATTGATTGGAAAAACAATATCGGACAACCCAACCAAACCCAAGGCAGGACTTACACTCTGGTATTACAGCCTTGGCTAGAAGCAGGATACTTTATTCCTGTAAACAAAAGTCCTATTGAAATTGGTATTACAACTGGATTTGGAAGAGAAATAAATGTAATAACCAACGGCAAACCTGTAGGACAAGGATGGATTGGTAGTGTTTCTTTAGTTGTTCAATTTGCGAGATTCAAACAAAGGGATTGATAGAAATTTCTAGTTAAAAACTTATATGAAATATTTAGTTTTCCACAGAATTTATAGGTAGTAAATTTATATCTATGATTGGGAACAAAAATAATAGTATAAACAATTTATAAAAATCTAAGTGAAAATCATTAAAAAAATCTTCCTATTTGGACTTACCATTGTCCTTTTTTCATCCTGTGCCAAAATATTTTATAGTCCAGATGCATTTACTTTAGCTCACAATCAAAACATAATTGCAATCCTTCCGCCAACTGTTTCAATAGCAGCAAAAAGAAAAGTAAGCGTCGAAACGATTATAGAGCAACAAAGAACAGAATCTTTAAACTTTCAAAAAGAGATGTACTCTTGGATGTTAAAAAGAAAAATGAAAGGCTCCATCACACAAGAAATCCAAGAAATTGAAACCACCAATGCAAAACTAAAAAAGGTAGGCTATCCAGAAAATCCATTAACTATAGTAGAACTTTGTCAAGCATTAGAAGTAGATGGTATCATGACATCAAATTATAGCTTGTCAAAACCTGTGTCAGAAGGTGCAGCCGTTGCCCTTGCGATAGCATTTGGGGCTTTTGCTTCCACCAATCAAATTGCTGTTTCGCTCAGTATTAATGATTGTCTCAACAAAAAACTTATTTGGAATTTCGATCACAACATTGCAGGTGGAATTGGAAGCACTTCAGCTATGCTAGTAGATGCTATCATGAGACAAGCAAGTAAAAAAATGCCTTATATGAAATAAGTTTCTTTCTTTTAAGCAATTAAAACTGCCAATAGATATGATAACTAAAGAAATAAAAATTTTAGGATTTGCATTATCTGTCTTAATCTTGGGTTATTTTGGATTTATTAAAGCAAAAAGATTTATAGAAATAGACTCTTGCTTAGATAAGGGCGGAAGTTGGAATGATCAAAAACAGAAATGTGAGTTTTTTGCTAATCCTAAAGATGAAATATATGGTTATTTTGACCAAAATAAATTAAATAATTCAAGATTTGCGAGCGGTATTAATCAGGAAACCAAAAAGAAAATCCGAGCAAAAATTTTTCAATACAGCAATTATACTATTGTTACAGGCTTTCCAAACGATAGCGGAAGTTCCAGCCTTGGTTTATATTATGGGAACAAGGAAATTTTTTACGAAATCTCAAATGATTCATATTACGACACCGTTTTCAATGCAAATTTAAATAATGATTTAATTCCAGACTTTATCATTAGCTATGCCTATGAAGATGGGCATACCTTAAGAAGTCTAGTTTCTTCATCTAATTTATCATTCAAGAAAAATATTTTGTTTG
>JBBQYA010000102.1:0-9286 GCA_038209155.1 Sphingobacteriales bacterium
TTGTTCCAATACAAAAATTAGACGATGTTACAACATATCCATTAATTACAAAAGCATTAGTGGAAAAGGGATATATCAAATACAAGCAGAGAACCTTTTGGTTATTAAAAATCTTTGTAGTGAAAACACAACTTTAAATTATGCGCTGAAACTTTTCATCTAAAATAAAATTTCCAAATAACGATTTAATCCAATTCTTTCACAAAAAAATAAAATAGCAAATGCCCTTTCATTCTTTTAAAAAAAACAAGAATTTCCAAAACCCAAAAAAACTTATTTAGCCAAAACCATTTTATGTGTTCTTACAAAATCTGGAGTTTGTAATTTAATTACATAAATACCTTGTGGCAATTCTTTGCTTTCAAAATCTACTTCATGAGTTCCAGCTTCCACTATTTCATCACTTACGATTTGTACAAGCTTTCCTTCTAAATTATAAATGGCAATTTTTGCTAGAGATCTTTTTGTTAAAATATAAGAAATAGTAGTTCGATCAGAAAAAGGATCTGGATAATTCTTTAAGGAATTTGAATTTACATTTAATTCCTGCTCAAGAACTGGAACCACACTCACAGTTCCACTTAATAATAATGGAGCTGTATAATTTACTTTCACATAAGCATTTTGTTTAGGGAAAGTAGCGGTAGTATGTCTAAGTCTAATGGTATAATATCCTGTTGCAGGTGGAATATAATTTAGCACCAAATTTCCAACTCCAGAAACGGTAGCTACACTTACATTAGCAGCATTGTAAATTCTTGCTGTAGTGTTTGATGTTGCATTTACAGGATAAACCTCTACCGAAATAGGCTTTAAATTTTCAGAAAATACTTTACCCACTATTCTTTCTACAATTGAGTTTGCAGGTATAGAACCTCCTTGTTTTAATGATGAAGCATGATTATCTCCTAAATCATCTGCCATTTCCCATTCTTGGGTAGTACTTCTCTGTGCTGGTGCAAATCCACCAGTAATTCCAGCTCTACCCCAAATAGTGTAGCCACGACGAGTATTACTACCATCGCAAGGAGGTACGAAAATGGTTACTCTACCATTTCCATCAGTATAAATATCATTACTGTTTGCACCAGAATAATCATGCAATTGAACATTCGGACCAAAATCTGTTTGGATATTTGCACTTTGCCAAGTATTCCAATTATCATTCACACCAATAATGGCATAAGAATTTTCTGGTCCAACATTATAGCCTCTTTCAATGATTAATAAATCAGGGTTTTGAGAACGGACTTTATAAGCTCCTTTCTTAAAATCTAATTTTTGATGGCAATAAATAATGTTTGCTATTTCGTCTCTAACAGGCAAATCAATTAAACTTGTTGGCAAATGAGAATATCTTTTTCCTAAACTCCCGACATTAAATAAATCTTCGAAAAACACTTGAGGAGATCCATCTACTGCAAATGCTACTGCATAACATAACGCTAAACGAGGATCTGAAGGATCAATATGACCACCGGCTAATTCACTTCCAGAATTCCATCCGATATAATTACCTGTTGCATCTACCTGTGGTCGAAAGGTATCATGATTATTAACAAAAGGAACTGTTCTGTATCTATTATTTTGCTGCTTGCTTGGTAATGATCCCAAATCAAAACTACCATTTGAAGAAGTGACATTTTTTAAATCGGTTCTTAATCCAAAATCAAAAGTGCCAATCATATCTTCTGAACCCCCATTACTATATCTTACATTATTAATCCACGTATCTAACTCATTTCCACCACCTACATACTCCCCTACTGCATACATATTTGCACCCCCACTTGCCCAACTTGCATTGTATTTTGCATTAAACAAAACATCTTGCAAAGCATAATGAGGAAAATTTTTAGTGGCATCAAATCGGAAACCATCTGCACCAGTTTGTTTTTTATACCATATTAACCAGTTTCTTGCTCCAGTTCGCATGTGGTTTGCAACTTGAGGTGGGTTAAAAATCGCATTTGTACTTTGTCCGAAAGCAGAAGATTCATAGCTAACATCTGGACCAAATAAAACAGCGTCCCAATCTCCAGTATTGTAGAAATTATTATTTGGATTTGGATAAAAGTTTTGAAAATTCTTAGGCCAACGTCCATTTCTTGCTAAATAATTTGCACTTGTTTCGCTGCTGGCAGGTCTAGTAAAGGAAACGTATCTAAAGTTTTTGTACCCGCTATTGGTAATAGTGGAAAGTACGTTATTATCAATTCCACCTTGACCAGTTCTAGATCCAGCATCACTATAATGATTCAAAACAATATCATGGATTACATCCATTCCATTTGCATGCAAAACTGCGGTCATTCTTAGTAATTCATCCTTAGTTCCAGCTCTTGTTTTTACATTTCCTTTTTGAAATTTATCTCCTAAATCATAACTATCAAACGGACCATATCCATTGCTGTTAGTTCCTCCGTTTTTTATCGCTGGTGGAATCCAAACTCCATCAATTCCTATATTTTTTAATCGCGGAGCAAGATCTGAAAGATAATTATTCCAAGCATTTGGGTAATTTGTATTAAAATAATTCCACCAAAAACCTTGCAAAACTACTTTGCCATTCCAAGGATTTTGTGCTAATAATGTGCTTGAACCAATTAATATGAGGGATATTGTGAGAGTAATGAATTTTTTCATAGTTTAAATGAATAAGATGCGAAACAAAATTTTACAAAAGACCAATTTAGAAAGAATTATTGAAATGTAAAACATCAATGACCAATAATATTCGATTTAAGAATATTATAATAAAAAAGGAATAAAAAAAATTAATTATACCTATTTCAAAGGAAAAATAATAAAGCAAAGAAATGTTGTATTTCTAATCGTATCACAATTCTTTTTTTGCCAACTGAAAAAGCTATTTAACATTTAAAATACCCACATAAAATGCGGTTAAAGGCATCATGAACTTTAAAAATATTAAAAATTTTTAACGAAACTATATTTTCAAACATGGATATTAATAATGTCCAATTAATTTTAGTTTATTAAGGATTAAAATATTTTCGTAGGTATAAGAATGATAATTTTAAAAACAAGCTAATTGAGAAATAATACTTTTATGATGATGAATTAAATTAATTTTAGCCCAATTAATTCAAATAACACTTAAACAAAACGATAAAAATTTATGAGTAATGTGAAAATAAAATTTGGAACGGATGGTTGGAGAGCAATTATTGCAGATGATTACACAGTGGAAAATGTTCGCAGAGTAGCCGAATCAACAGCTTTATGGTTGCAAAAGCAGAAGAAAAATGGATCTGTAGTCGTTGGTAATGATTGTCGTTTTGGAGGAAAATTATTCTCTGAAAACACGGCACGAGTAATGGCTTCGTATGGAATTAAAGTTTTTTTAGCAGAAAATAAATTTGTTTCTACTCCAATGATTTCTTTGGGAACGGTAAATAAAGTGGCCGATTTGGGAATTATAATTACAGCGAGTCATAATCCTGCAGATTATAATGGATTTAAAATAAAAGCTAATTATGGAGGTCCAGCCACGCCAGATGTAATCACTGAAATTGAAAACGCAATAGCGGAAACTAGCATTTCTCATCCAAAAACGTTAGAAGAATATATACAAAATGGCCTCATTGAATACATAGATTTAGAAACCATGTATGTAGAGCATGTGGAAAACAATTTCAACATGGATGCGATTAAAAATTCGGGATTAAGTTTGGCTTATGATGCCATGTATGGTGCAGGGCAGAATGTGATGCGTAGAATCATGCCTGATCTTACTTTTTTGCATTGCGATTATGATCCAAGTTTTGACGGGCAGGCTCCAGAACCTATCAGAAAAAACTTGGTTGAGTTGGAAGAGTTGATGAAAGTAGCTGGAGATTTAGATGCTGCATTAGTAACCGATGGCGATGCAGATAGAATAGGAATGTATGATGAAAATGGAAATTTTGTAGATTCTCATCATTTACTTTTATTATTAATTCACTATCTGCACAAGTACAAAGAATTGAATGGGAAAGTAATTTCAACATTCTCTTGTACACAAAAAATAGCTGATTTATGCTCGGCTTATAATTTACCCCATACCATTACCAAAATTGGATTTAAATACATTTGTGAATTGATGGTGCAGGACGAAAAAGGATTTATGGTAGGTGGTGAGGAATCTGGTGGAATAGCTGTGGTCGGTCATATACCTGAACGTGATGGTATCTGGATAGGTTTATTGATTTGGGAATTTATGGCGGTAACCGGAAAATCCCTGACAGAATTAATTCATGAGGTTTATGATGTAGTAGGTTCATTTGCAGTAGAAAGAAATGATATGCATTTAAAAGAAGAATTAAAACTGAACATTATCAGTAATTGCAAAGCAGGTACATATCATTCTTTTGGTGATTTAAAAGTAACTAAAGTAGAAGATATGGATGGTTTTAAATTTCATTTTGAAAATGGAGAATGGGTAATGATAAGACCGAGTGGCACAGAGCCCGTATTGAGAATTTATGCAGAAGCTGCAACATCAGAAAGAGCTTTTGAAATTTTGAATCACACAGAAAAAACACTTTTAGCATAATATGGGATTTCATGTAGGTGATTATGTGCGGTTTTTAAATGAACGGCAAGAAGGTTTTGTAACTCGGATTATAAGTTCAGACATTATTGGAGTAACTATAGATGGTGATTTTGAAATTCCTGTAGCGGCTAAGGAAATTGTTTTAGTGGCAAAAGAAGAAATTCGTCCAGAAAATGATGAAAAGAATTATATAGTTGAGTTTTCTGAAAAAACAATTACCTCAACCAAAGGAATTTATTTTGCTTTCATACCTGATAGTAAAGTAAAAAATCTTTTGCAAATACAACTAATTAATAATACAGGATACGAAGTTTTATATAGTTTTTCAACATTAAGAAACAAACAGTTTGAAGGGCATGCAAGTGGAAAAGCTTCCGCTAAATCTTTCAATAATTTAATTAATATATCTCAATCTGATTTCAATGATTGGCCAGCTTTTCATTTTCAATTGATTCAACATTTAAATGGAGAATTTTATCCTAGTCAGCCAATTGTGCGTGAATTAAAAATAAAAGCAAAAAACTTTGCATCTTCTTTCGGAAACCTTCCTCTGATAAAAGGGGAAGGTTATTGTTTCCAATTGGATGATGAAATACAAACTTACTCGGCAGAAAACATTGAAAACGCTTTTTTTAAACCCAACCAAAAGTCTGCAACTTTATTTATTCCTCCAGCAGAAGTAGATTTGCACGCGGAATCATTTATTGAAAATTGGAACCTTTTGGATGGTGGAGAAATATTGAAACAACAACTTCAGTATTTTCAACAATGTATGGATGCCGCTTTAGTGCATAATTTTAAAAGTATTGTATTTATTCATGGTGTAGGAAATGGAATTCTTCGACACGAAATTCAAAAAAAATTAAGTAAAAATGGTTTAATTAAAACTTTTAAAGATGCCAGAAAAGAAAAATTTGGATATGGTGCTACCGAAGTAGTTTTGAAATAAAATGATTTATTTTTATCCAACTAAAATGATTGCTAAACAAGATGTTACTAAAAAGGTATTTGAAATGAAAACAGAAATAAATCATAAAAGCCCTAATTGCCAAAATCTTATAGGTATATAAATCAACAAAAATAGACAGATAAAAAAAATCGAAAAACAGTCCTAATTCTGTCGCATAAATAAACATCTATCCGCTCCAACTAGTAGCAAAGATTAGTGATTGATGTATATCAATTAAACAGAAAAAAAAAAATTAATTTAAATTTTAATAATTTTTTTTAAAAGAAATAGAACCCTTTTTTATAAATTCATTAGTTAATAATTTTTTAAAGAAAGAATGGTAGAAGTAGATCGAAAACCAATTTTAAGAAGGCAATGCTTATAACTTTATTTTATTAAACTCTGGTAAGATTCTATTTATGAATAAAATTTCTGGCTCCCTCTCTCCCACTTTCTAGTAAAGATTGAATGGTTTTATTAGATAATTTTCGCGGCCTACCTGATAAATTTAAATGGCTAATTAGCAATGTCCTATTTGAAGATGTGTTTTCTGGATTTGGTTTATCAATAACTGTTTGATAAACTGCACTTAAATATTGCTTTAAATTATTTATTTCTAAGGGAATTTGTTTTTTTGAATAATTAGTAAATTCTGGTTTATCCAAAAGAAAACCCAAAGTTTCAGGATTTACTGCTGTTACATTTACCTCATTTGAGTTGATGTATTTAGTAGAATCGAACAATTCAATTGGATAATTTGCCAATAAACCTCCATCAACCATGAAATGATTTGCATCTTGGGCATATCTAGAAACTAACGTCCCTTTATCATTCATATAAATTGGTTCATAAAATAATGGAATAGAAAAGGAAATTCGCATAGCTACTTTTATTTGCATATCTGGAAAGTTTTCATGCGAAAAAACGATCAACTTGCGCTGCATCAGATCTGTTCCAGTGATGTATAAATCTTTATACTTTTTTTCATTTTTTTGATCTTGCAATTGCTGAAAAGTAATATTTGCATTTCCTGTTTTAAATGCGATTAATTCATCCAGCCAATTATTTAACTTTTTTCCTTTAAAAAGCCCAAATTTATTTTTCATTCTCAAAATTGCAGTTGGCGCAAAACCATCATTTAATTTGCGGAATGGTATATTTTTAATTGCCTCCGTCATCTCTTTAGGGGTATACCCAATCGCTAATAAAGTAGCTTGGATTGCTCCAGCAGAAGTTCCTCCCACCCGTTCTATTGTTTTTAAAAATCCAGCACTATCCAACACTTCTAAAGCCCCAGAATAGGCAAGACCTCGCATTCCTCCACCTTCCAACACTAAATTCTTATAAACTTTTGTTTGACCAATTGATAATTTCGGGATTGTAATAGCTGTAAGAAAAAGAATTATAAAATATTTAATCATTTATGGAATTTAAAACTTTTGCAAGATAGGAATTGGAAAATCTAAAGAATACTTGTCAACTAAATAAAAAAAAATACATAGAAATTAAAATTTTCCATTTTATCAAATCTTCGATTAACTAATCTTTTCCATTTGTAACAAAAAAACTGGCGCTAAATCTACAATTTCTACCTGTGCAACCTTTTAAGAAATCAGTTCTGACAAAGCACTATTTTGTGGCGCCATTTACTGCAAAAAACTCTTTTGTAGCTGCCAATCTATATGTACAAAAAGCTTTTAGTTTACTTGACAATGAACCTATTGTTTTCAGTGCTGTCAAAATTCAATTCTATTAATTTTGCTTTTTCCCGCTTTTCATAAAAGATTATTAGTATTTATCCTTCCAAGATCAGTTTAATAAATTTCTTTCAAAATCTATTTATTATTACATTTAATTAAATTATGGCTTTGAATAATCTACCTGCTCTTTCGTCCAATCCGATCTTAAGATATTTTAGTTTTTCCATGTTATATGTGGCTCAGGGAATTCCAGAAGGCATTATGCTTTTTGCTATTCCAGCTTGGATGGCGACAAATGGAAAAACAGCTGCCGAAATTGGCGGATACACAGCCATACTTTTTATTCCTTTTAGTTTCAAAATATTAGCTGCTCCGTTTATAGAAAGATATACATATTTGGCAATGGGGCGCAGAAGACCTTGGATTCTTTTTGGGCAAACAGGCATTATTTTAAGTTTTCTTTCAATTACATTATTGCCAGACCCTTTAAATGAATTAAGGCTATTAACTGCTTTAGGATTTGTAATTGCAGTTTTTATTACTTTTCAAGATATTTCAACCGATGCTCTGGCTATAGATATTGTACCAGTGGAGGAGCAGGCAAAAGTAAATGGATTGATGTGGGGAGCTAAAGTTATTGGAACGGCTATTTCATTAGCACTTGGAACTTGGATGATAAATAATTACGGTTTTTTTATTGCCTTATTTTCACTCTCCATGATTGTATTACTTATCATGCTAATACCTCTACTACTGAGAGAAAGACCTAATGAAAAATTACTGCCTTGGACAAGTGGAAATGCTTCTGAAATATCAACTCAATTACAATTAGAGAGCTTTAAAAAGATATTTAAATCTTTGTTTAGCGTTATAAAATTATCTAATAGCCTTTTATTAATTCTTAGCATCTTTTTTACAGTAGTTGGACTTTCGTTTATTAGAACAATTTTTCCAATTTTCACTGTTCAAGAACTAGGTTGGTCTAGTCAAGAATATTCTTCGGTATTTGCAAGCACCTCTTTAATTGGAGGAATTTTAGGAATGATTGCTGGTGGTTTTATGGTGGATAAGTTTGGAAATATAAAAATGATTTCCATCTATCTCATTTTGTTAATTTTTTCTACTTCAATATTTGCTTTAAGCAGTTCGTGGTGGAGCAATCCTTCTTTTATGAAAGGATTTATGTTTATTTTCAATACTCTTTACACGTTTGTTATTATTGCTATTTTTTCTGTAGTCATGCAATGCTGTTGGAAAAAGATTTCTGCCATTCAATTCACAATGTATATGGCAATTTTTAACTTTGCCCAAACGATTGGTGCATCCTTAATTGGACCGTTACGGAGTAATTTTGGTTGGAATTATACCCTACTTTGTTATATCTTTTTTGCTGGCTTTTCTTTAATAATTCTTCAAATAATAAATATTAAAAAGCATGTAGTTCAGATAGAAAAATTAGAAAATTCAGATAAACTTTTGAGTATGGAAATAATTTAAGTTTAAAGATAAAAAACCAAAAAAATTACATTGCAAAAGAACCCATTCCAATGATAATGGAATTTTAAAAACATGAATTTTATTAATAACCAACTATTTTTATTAGCACAAAAAAAGAAAGCATTTACATTAAATAAAGATAATTTATAATGCTAAAGTTTATCATTCAAAACTTAATTTACAAAACCTTTATACCTTCTTTACCACATAACCATCACGATAAGCGTTGTGGAGTGGTTTTTCAATTTTTATTTCAATTATTATTAATGTAAACAATAGGTATTGTGTGAGTTGAGGATAGATTTACAGATTGGTGCAGGATCAACATTTATGATTACATTACTTGCATGAATTAAGCAGAAATGAAAGCAAAATCAATCAAAGGAAAATCAACAGAAGAAATAAAAGCAGCATTGGAGCAAAGCATGGAAGATGGCTTTAAACCAACGCTTGCTATTTGTTTTATTTCAAAAAGTTTAGATAGAATTTCTATCAGCAATTTAATGGATGCTGCCGGCATCAGTATTTTTGGTTGTACCACCAACGGAGAGTTTATTGATGAAGAAACAGAAAAAGGTTCTG
>JBBQYA010000103.1:0-9240 GCA_038209155.1 Sphingobacteriales bacterium
AATCAATTAAAAATTGAAATTCTTTTCATTATATTAAAATCATTTCAACCAAAAACTACAATCTCTTTCCTTGAATAGATTAACTTTCCTTCATCAGCTAATTCGTTCATCAATTGGCTAACAGTTTGGCGAGTAGTACAAATTAAATCTGCGATATCTTGATGAGTTAAGTAATTTTTGACCAATAAAAAATCATCTTTTTTTTCCCCTTCTCGCTCTGCCCATTCTTTTATAAATAGTAAAAGCCGATGTTTAACATCTTTGAAAACCAAATTAGTATATCTATTTTCTAATTTTACCAGCTTATCTCCTACTTGTTTGGCAAATTCTAAGCTTAGTTTTGGGTTTTTTTCTAATAATAAATGAAAATCTGATTTACCAAAACTACAAACACTTACTTCTTCGGTCATCGCAATCGCGGTTTCTTTATTTCCAACTTTTGTATTCAACGATAATTCTCCAAACAAATCTCCCTGTTGAATAAGGTTGATCATAACTTCATTGCCTTTCTCGTTTTGTTCCACAATCTTAATCATCCCTTTTTTTAATAAATAGATACGATTTGCTCGATCTTCTGAAAAGTATACCACATCTCCTTTATTCGCTATTCTATATTTAGAAATAATACACAAGTCCAAAATTTTTTCATCACTAAGAGTTGAAAAAAATTGGTGATTTCGTAAAGACCAATATTTGTAATTAGAAGCAGTCATTTTTTGGTTTTTTTTAAATTAACGTATGATCAAATAAAAAATTCTATTGTCGGATTTACGACATCTAAAAAAATAATTCTGACGTTAATTTGTATAATTAAAATCTTACATCAATGATAAAAAATATTTGTTTCTTATTTATCACGCTTTTGTTGATTAATAAAGAATCTATCGCACAAACTTGTTCAAGAGTTGCCGAATTTCAAAATGGGCCAGATTACCCGGTTGATGGTAATGCTACTTTAACCAAACAAATAAATGGTACCTTAACATTATCCATAAGTTCAGATTTTGCAACTACCCCTGGGCCAGATCTTCACTTTTTATTATCAAACAGTCCTACTCCTAATGCTCCATACTATATAGTGTCGCAAATTCAGTCGGCATCTGGGGCTCAAAGTTTTACCATTCCAGCCTCGATAGATATTAATCAATATCAATACGTACTTATTCATTGCATTCAATTTAATCATTTTTGGGGAGCAGGAACTCTAGGAAATACTATTGGGAATTGTAATTTAAGTTCAGGTTTTGGATCAAATACGATAGATAAAAAAATTGCTTCATTCCCAAATCCTGTAAAAAATGAAATTAATTTTGCTGAAATAGGAGAATTATCTGTATTCAGTTTGGAAGGAAAACTGTTATTTCTAGAAAAATCTTTAACTAAAAGATTTGATCTTTCTACATTAGAATCAGGCTTTTACACTTATTCTTTTTTAACTGATAAAGGATCTATTTCAAAAGGTAAATTTTTAAAACAATAAATGAAAATGCTAGTCAAATCATTTTTTTATTTGTTCAATTTTTTATTTCCGCATTTGCATAAGAAAATGAAATTGATTCCATTAAGTTTTGTTTTGTTTTAAACACTAATTAAAATATTTAATACTAAGTCTTTAAAAGTATCTTTACCGTAGATAAAATTAAACTCAATTTTATGATTCTTAAAAAAATAATTCCCGCCTTAATTATGTTCACTGGATTGCTTAATATTTTAAGTTGTAGTGCCAAAACTCCGACTTCAGCTGTTATAGAAGGTAAAACGGTAGATCATACAGAATGGACTTCCTTATTAAAAAAGCATGTAAGCCAAGCTGGTAAAGTTGATTACAAAGGTTTTCAATCAGACAAAAAAGCTTTAGGTAAATACCTTCAATTATTACTAAAAACAAATGCAGATGAACTGCCAGAAAAGGAACGTTTAGCTTTTTGGATTAATGCTTATAATGCATTTACTGTTGATGTGATTTTACGAAACTATCCAGTGAAAAGTATAAAGGATATTAAGGCAAAATCACTTGTGGCAAAAGCTACTGGAGATGCACAAGTATGGATTGAAAAGCTACCGTATAAATTTTATAATGATGAAGAACTTTCTCTTTACAATATAGAACACAATAAGTTACTAAATGAACTATTTGATCCGAGAATTCATTTTGCAATTAATTGTGCAAGTTTTTCATGCCCAGCTTTGGATAACGAAGCCTATACAGGTTCAAAAATTGATAGTCAATTAGATAAAGCTGCTAAAACTTTTTTATCTGATAAAACTAAAAATAAATTTTCTTCAAACACTGCTCAACTTTCAAGTATTTTTGATTGGTATAAAAAAGATTTTACTAAAAAATCAGATTTGGTTGGATTCCTTAATCAATATGCCCCGATCAAAATAGATACTGATTCTAAAATTACTTTTTTAAATTACGATTGGTCATTAAACGAATAAAATATTCCTGATTTTAATGAAAAAAATAGTCGTTATTGGAAATGGAATTACTGGAACAACAGTAGCAAGACATATTAGAAAATTATCAGAAAACGAAATCACTATAATTTCTTCTGAATCTGAGCATTTTTTTTCTAGAACTGCACTCATGTATATTTATATGGGTCATATGAAATACGAGCATACAAAACCCTATGAAGACTTTTTTTGGAAAAAAAATAGAATTAATCTAGTTCATTCAGAAGTTAATAAAATTGATTTTAATCAAAAAGAATTATCACTTTCCAATGGAAATAAAATTATTTATGATTCATTGGTGATTGCAACAGGTTCTAAAAGCAATAAATTTGGTTGGCCAGGTCAAGATTTAAAAGGCGTTCAAGGTTTGTATAGTTTGCAAGATGTAGAAAATATGGAATTGCAAACCAAAGGAATTAAAAATGCTGTAGTAGTAGGTGGAGGTTTAATTGGAATTGAAATGGCAGAAATGCTTCATTCAAGGCATATTCCAACAACATTATTGGTAAGAGAAAGTCAATATTGGAATAATGTTTTGCCAAATGAAGAAGCAGAAATGATTGGAAAACATATTTTATCTCAAGGTATTAATTTGAAACTTGGTGTAGAAATGAAAGAAATTTTAGGAGATGAAAATTCTAAAGCAAAAGCTATCATAACTTCAGAAGGAGAAGAAATTTCTTGCCAATTTGTAGGATTAACTGCTGGGGTAAGTCCAAATATCCAATTGGTAAAAAACACAGAATTAGAAACAGAAAGAGGTATTTTGGTAAATGAATATTTGGAAACAAATATAAAAGATGTTTACTCAGCAGGAGATTGTGCAGAGTTTAGAAATCCATTACCGGATCATCCAAAAGTAGAACAACTTTGGTACACTGGAAGAATGCAGGCAGAAATGTTAGCAAGGACTATTTGTGGAAACCGTACGGCATACCAACGAGGAATTTGGTTTAATTCAGCCAAGTTTTTTGATATCGAATATTCAACTTATGGAATGGTATTTAATCAACCACGTGTTGGAGAAAAGACATTTTATTGGGAACATGCAGACGGAGAAAAATGCTTTAGAATAATTTATAATTCTAACGAAGAAATTATTGGATTTAACTTTTTAGGAATTCGTTTTCGACAAACAGTAGCTGATTCTTTTATTAGAAATAAAATAAAAATAAAAGAGGTTATCAATGAACTAAAGTCTGGATTTTTTGACCCAGAATTTTTTGAATCTTTTTATCTTCCTATAAAAAGTTCTTTTGAACAATATTTACTTACCAAAGAAAATCAAAAAGCAGAAATTTAATATTTCTTATAATGAAAAATACAATAAGTGAACAAGTATCCATGGCAATTACGAATGGACACGAAGCCAGTAATTATCAAAAATCCGGAGCATTTCTATTCTCATTAGCCATTTTAGCGGCTTTGGTAGCATTATTTGGTCCATCAGGTAATCAAGTTTTATTATTTTGGCTGATAGTAGGATGTACTGGTGGTTCTGTTATTGTTTATAATTACCCAATTTTATTAGAACACAAAGGAATAAAAAACAATGGAATTATGTTTTCTGGAATGACTTCTAGAGGCATTCTAGCATGGATTACTGGAATGGTTTTAACCGGTTTCTATATAATTTTATATTGGAAAAGTGAATATTTAGCAGGACTAATTAAAATAATGGATCCTCTCTCCTATTTACTAAGAAATAATGAAGCAGATAAATGGTTTTTATATGGTTCTCTTTATACAATAGCAGTTATTTTTATGGGAATTCGGTTTATTATTAGAAACCGACATAGCCGATATCAAATTATTCGTACCTGTTCAGTGATGTTTTTTCAATTGGGATTTGCATTTCTAATTCCATCTTTTTTGATTTTAATGAATCAACCTGAGTTTTATTTCTCTTATTTCTGGCCATTGAAATATTCATATTTGTTTCCTAATGATGTAAAAAATCTAGTCGATTCACCAGGAGGTCTAGGAACGTTTATGGTTTTTTGGGGTTTAATTATGACATTTATTGCTACTCCTTTATTAACCTATAAATATGGAAAACGTTGGTATTGTTCCTTTGTATGTGGTTGCGGAGGCTTGGCAGAAACATTAGGTGATCCCTATAGACATTTATCCGATAAATCTCTAAATGCTTGGAAATTTGAACGTTGGAGCGTTCATTTGGTTTTAGTTTTTGTAGTAATTACTACTGCTCTATTATGGATTAATTCCTATTCGAATGGAGCAATTTTAGGCGAAGCATCGCAAGGATTTTCAAAAGCCTATGGCTTTTACATAGGTTCCATATTTTCTGGTGTGATTGGAACAGGCTTTTATCCAATAATGGGTGCTAGAGTTTGGTGTAGATTCGGTTGCCCAATGGCAGCCATTCTTGGTCTGTTTCAACGTTTTAAATCAAAATTTAGAATTACAACCAATGGTGGTCAATGTATTTCTTGCGGAAACTGCTCTACTTATTGTGAAATGGGAATTGATGTAAGAGCTTATGCCCAAAAAGGCGAAAATATAATTAGAGCTTCTTGCGTAGGTTGTGGTATTTGCGCCAATGTTTGTCCTCGTGGAGTTTTAAAATTAGAAAACTTGGATGAGAAAGGAAGATTCGATGCCTACATTCGTCCAGAAGTTCAATAGAATAATTAATAAAAAATATATTGATTATCCCACCGAAAATTGCAGTTATAATTCCTGTTTTTAACGAAACGTCTTCTATTTCAAAAGTTATTGATGAAATTCCAAAAGAATTAAATGCAGAAATTATTGTAGTGAATAATGGATCAACGGATTCTACTGCAGAAATGGCAAAAATGGCTGGTGCTTTGGTAATTGATGAACCAAAAAAAGGATATGGAAGAGCTTGTTTAAAAGGTATTTCTTATTTATCTGCTAAAATAGACAAACCTGATATTGTAGTATTTATTGACGGAGATTATTCAGATTTTCCAAATGAAATGCCATTATTAATTCATAAAATAATGAATGAAAATAATGATTTAGTAATTGGTTCAAGAGTTTTAGGGAACAAAGAAAAAGGTGCTATGTTGCCTCAGCAGGTAATTGGAAATAAGATTGCAACTACCTTAATGAGCTATTTTTATCAAACTGAATTTACCGATTTAGGTCCATTTAGAGCAATAAAATATTCTAGTTTAATGGAACTAGGGATGATTGATCAGACCTTTGGATGGACTGTGGAGATGCAAGTGAAAGCAGCAAAAATGAAAATGAAATGTGCCGAAGTTCCTGTAAGTTATAGAAAGAGAATCGGCATTTCGAAAATAACTGGAACTGTAAAAGGTACATTATTAGCAGGTTATAAAATAATTTCGACCATAATTAAATACAGATAAATCAAAAATCCTATCAGCAATTTTTTTAAATTTACCTTCTAAAATTAATTCATGTTTGCCGATAGCATTTTGATTATTTACACAATCGCATTCAGTGTGGTTTTACTTTTCAGCATCGGTCAAGCAGCTTTAGTATTTTTTTATTTAAAAAATAAAAGAAGATCTAAAAATAAAGACCAAAATAATTCAAACAAAGATTTACCATTTGTAACCGTCCAACTTCCTATTTTCAATGAATTATATGTTGTAGAGCGATTGATAGATGCAGTTGCTCAATTTGATTATCCAAAAGACAAATTAGAAATCCAAGTTTTGGATGATTCTACCGACGAAACAAAATTATTAATTGCAGATAAAACTCGTTATTGGCAAAATCTAGGAATTGATATTAAACATGTCACAAGAGAAAAAAACACAGGTTTCAAAGCTGGAGCCTTACAAAATGGATTGCTCACAGCCAAAGGAGAATTTATAGCAATCTTTGATGCTGATTTTATTCCAGCAAAAGATTTTTTATCTAAAGAAATATTACAACCATTTGAAAATTCTGAAATAGGAATGGTTCAAGCACGTTGGGAACACTTAAATAGTTCATACAGTCTGCTAACTAGGGTTCAAGCTTTTGGACTTAATGCGCATTTCAGTATAGAGCAAGCAGGTAGAAATTCAGAAGGATTGCTCATGAATTTTAATGGAACTGCAGGAGTTTGGAGAAAAACCTGTATTGAAGATGCTGGAGGATGGCAACATGATACCTTAACCGAGGATTTAGATTTAAGTTATCGTGCCCAATTACAGGGTTGGAAATTTAAATATATTGAACAACAAAGCACTCCTGCAGAACTTCCAGTTGAAATGAACGCGATTAAATCTCAGCAATTTCGTTGGACAAAAGGCGCGATAGAAACATCTAAAAAAATGATTTTTCCAATTTGGAAATCAAATATTTTGTTTAAACAAAAAATATTTGCAACACTTCATTTGTTAAATTCTTATGGTTTTCTATTTGCATTCGTAACAGGGATTTTCAGCGTTCCATTATTGATAATAAAAAACACTCACGAAGGTTATGAATTATTTTTCAAATGGTTAAGTGTTTTTTTAATCGCTTTTCTTATTATCATAATATTTTACTTAGTAGCTTCATTACAAAATCACAAACCCAAATGGAAAGCTATTTTAAAGTTTCTTGTTATGTTTCCTGTGTTTTTATCCATTTCTATGGGCATGACTTATCAAAACACAAAAGCAGTTATTTTAGGAATTATTGGAAAACGAACACCATTTATTCGTACACCAAAATTTAATATCTTAAAAAATTCAGATCATTTTAATACCAATAAATATTTAAATCATAAACTTTATGGAGGAGTAGTAATTGAAATAATTTTAGCATTCTATTACCTGTTTGCTATCATTGCTTCGATTTATTACTTAGACTTTGGTTTAATTGTTTTTCATATTATGCTGTTTTTAGGCTTTCTAATTATCAGCATTTATTCCATAGCTCACTCTAGAGTTCACAGCTAGTATTTATCCAGAAATAGCATTGATTACATCGTACTTTGTAATAATATGATAATTTCCACCCATATCGAGAACTAAAACTGCAGCATTATCTCGCGTTATATGTTTTGATACTTCTTCAATAGTTGCATTCGCATTAACCGTTGGAAAAGCCGAAAGCATAATACTAGAAACAGCCTTTTCCTTTAGCGAATTATCTTTTAGTATAGCAGCAAACAATTGATTATCATTTAGTGAACCTACAAATTCACCTAAATCATTTACTACAGGTATTTGAGAAATATTATAGGTGTTCATCAATTCATAAGCATCTCCAACTGTTTGAGTTTGTTTAATTGTTACCAATTTTAAACCACGATGATTTTCAATTAAATCAATTGCAAATTTGGCTTTCTTTTCTTCTAAAAATCCACGTTCTCTAAGCCAATCATCATTATACATTTTACCTAAATATCGGGTTCCATGATCGTGAAATAAAGTAACGACTAAATCACCTTCTTTAAATTTATCCTTCATTTGAATTAATCCAGCAATTAAAGATCCTGCGGAATTGCCTGCAAAAATTCCCTCTTTTCGAGCAATTTCTCTTGTCATTAAAGCGGCATCTTTATCAGTTACTTTTTCAAAATGATCAATAAGAGAAAAGTCTACATTTTTTGGTAAAAAGTCTTCACCAATTCCTTCTGTTATGTAAGGATAAATTTCATTTTTATCAAAAATTCCTGTTTCTAAATATTTCTTAAAAACCGAACCATAAGTGTCAATTCCATAGATTTTAATATTAGGATTCTTTTCTTTTAAAAATTTACCAACTCCGCAAATAGTACCGCCTGTACCTACCCCAACTACAAAATGAGTGACTTTACCCTCAGTTTGTTCCCAAATTTCTGGTCCCGTACTTTCATAATGTGCTTGAGTATTTGATAAGTTGTCGTATTGATTAGGTTTCCAAGAATTTGGAATCTCATTGATTAACCGAGAAGAAACCGAATAATATGATCGGGGATCTTCTGGTTCTACGTTCGTAGGACAAACAATAACTTCTGCGCCAAAAGCTCTTAAAGCATCAACTTTTTCTTTCGACTGCTTATCTGTGGTAGTAAAAATACATTTATAACCCTTTATTACAGCTGCTATCGCAAGACCCATTCCCGTATTTCCAGAAGTTCCTTCTATGATTGTCCCACCTGGTTTTAATACCCCGCTCTTTTCAGCATCTTGAATCATTTTCAAAGCCATTCGATCTTTGGTTGAATTTCCTGGATTCACTGATTCTATTTTTGCCAAAAATGTTCCTTTTAGATCTTTGGTTACTTTATTCAATTGCACCATTGGAGTGTTTCCTATGGTTTCTAGTATGTTTTTGTAATACATGGTTACAAAGATAATTTATTTGTCAATGCCTTGCTTGGCATTCAGAAATTTTGTGATGATTTATTTTAACTATAAATAAGAAAATAATAAAGTATAAACTCACTCAAAACAATTTTTACTTATTGACATTTATAAATTATCTTTTCTAAACCATGATTATAGATATCCCCATAATAATTTTTGTGTTTATTTTAATCACAATCTATAATTTAGCTACGAGGAAAGAACAATATGCTACTTCATTTAGTCGAACCGCTTATTTTGAAAAAAATATACACATTGCGCCTATAGTTAGAATCTATTCTTTCTCTGTAAATGATTTAAATTGGCAAGACATGGAAAATTTTTCTCGAACAAAACCTGTTGATCCCGAAGGCATTACAATTGTTTATTTTTTCAGAGATGGAGCTTATGCTCCTAAAACACTGAGTGATAGAGAACCAAATTTCAATCCTGATTATCAAGAATATTGCGTTGGAAGATTTACAGCTAAAGCTGGAGAAAAAATATTTGA
>JBBQYA010000104.1:0-8875 GCA_038209155.1 Sphingobacteriales bacterium
TATGGCAGGTGTTGATGTTGGTTTTGATGGAAATACGCGCAACAATACTCGTCCTGTGGCATTAAATTGATGTTGAGCAAACATAAAACGCCAAAAGCCAAAGCCTAATTCTGCCACCAACTTATAATGACTGTAAACGTGAAGTTTAGTTATGGCATCGTTAATATTAACTTTTGTTAAACGACATCTTTGCGTATCAAATGCTCCGCCTATTGCAGCCGCATCTCTTAACCAGTCGTTACCTAATGAAGGCGTAATAGTTGCATCAATGGCATTTCTCAGGGCTACTTCAAAACAACTAATCACCGTAAACAGCTCTTGAGTGAGTTGTAAATTCTTCCTATAAAGCGTCATAGCCTTGCGGGTATTGCCACCACATGCCAATAAATAGCGGTTCATTCGGGCATTGGTCATTATACTAGCAAAGTCGCTATATCTCATTATTTTTTGATTTTGTTTGCATTTTCAAATTTTTGATTTATCTTTATATCATCTTATTCCCATTAGTCCCTGAAGTAATTCAAACTAGTGGGTTTCGTTTTTTATAAGGGTTTCTGTTTTAAAGCCCATTAATTCTAAGTGTTTAGTTACTTTTTCTTCCATTTTTTTCTTCTATTGTTTGTTTTTGTAATAGTGTTTCGTAGCAGTCGTCCCACCATTGGCTATAACGAATATATTTACGCATACTTGCGCAAATATCTCATATATACGCATCCTTGCGCAACCATCCAATATATCCAAATTAATAATTTCTTGAAAAAAGTATTTTTCATTTTTTATCATAAGTAAAAACAATCATACAAATTATTCTGTAAAATAATTCATTAACTTATCATTTCTTTCGGGTATTATTTTTTTGTTAGAATATTAAAACCAAGATTAAAAAATAAAATCCTGTTTACACTTAATTGTTTAAACCTATTTTAAGACTAGACAGTTTCAATTGGCTGATTTATATTATCTTAATTTTTCTTAAAGATAAATTTTCAATTCCAGTCATCCAATTCTATATTATATTTAACATAAAAAAAATTAGATTCACTTTCTTTGTTGGTAGTTCTAATTTCAATTTCATTATTATTTTGTAATGCTAATTCTTTATACCTTTCATGAACAATATTGTTAATTCTTAAATATTGGTTATGTAAAACTAATGTGTTATGAAAAATATCTATCCATTGATTAAACGATATGCATTTAAGCTGGGAAAATTTATCATCTTTAATATAATTATTTAGATGAACATTTCTACCAAGAAATGAATAGTTTGAATGAGCTATAGAATTTCTAAGTTGTGTTTTGTAAGTGTCTTTAATAATATTGAATAGGACATTAGAATTTTCTTTTATTCCATCTCGGATTTTCTTATTTATTATATCTAGTCTTTTACCTGTGGAGTTTTTGTCTCGAGAAGATTCACTAACTTTAAAAAACCAATCATAATGTTGGCCGTTTAATATTCTCACGAATTGATAAAGTTTTTTGATTATCATATCAGCCTCCCAAAACTTTAAATAAATAAGCATTTCAATATGTATTCCTGTTTCTTCTATTTCTACTAAATTATTTATTTCATCTTTTCGTTCTATCGTCCACTCGTGTAATTTCAGATAATCAGTAAAATTATCTTGTGATATGTTTGTTTTTCTATAATTATTAATAAATGAATAATGTGTTTGTTCAACATGACCTTCTACACTAGGCCCGTAAAGAAAGGGACTATATTTAATTTCTGAATTATTATTAAATTCAAGCCTGTCTTCATCATAAAAGCCGTTTATTATTAATAACAAAAGGTCTCCACTATGTGATTGGTTTTTCATTGCTAGATCAATAAGTTTATTTATCTCAGGATTTAAAATTTTTTCAATTCCTATTATTTTATCTATAAAAATCATTATTAGGTTGTTTTATGTTTTTCGTTTTAATTTTTTAAATATTTTTTCTGAAATTAATGAACTATTATTCAATTTAAGGTTTAGAATTTGTTTAATTAAGGCTTTTAAGAATTTCACAATGTTTTTGGTCAGAATTTTTAATAATTATAATTAGCTATCTAATATAAAAATCTTTATTGGACATTACAAATACCTGTTTATTTGATTTTAAAAAATTAAATTAACTCAACATTATAATTAACTATTATCATAAAACAAAAAACCCTATTACTAGGGTTTTTTTTATTCTATTTATATGTAAAAAATCAAATCCTGTTTTTTCTTACCAATAGATTTATATTTAAGAAAGATCAGTTTTGATGCTTTTCTTATTTTTGAATACTGATTTTATATGATGCTGTTTCATTTCCGGCGTTAACTTTTAAAACATAAAGTCCAGTTGCTAAATTGGAGAGATCTAAGTTTAAATTTTGTTCTCCATTGCTATTGCCATAGTTTTCTGTTAACACTATTTTCCCAGATATATCTATAACTTGAATGGCAAGTAGGTTGGATTTCTTTAGGTTTAGATTCAGTTTTAAAAAGTCTGTGGCAGGATTTGGATAGAAATTAATATCGAATGATACTGGTTTGATGGATGGTACACTTACATAAATTAAATTGTAATCTGAATCAAATATAACTGCAGCATTTAATGATGCAGAGGAACTTAGCCAGATTGCCGCACCTTTCTGTTCTTTTGGATTATAGGCTAATCTTGGAAACGGTGATGGGCCTGGGTTTGCATCGTTGTATTCTGTTTTAATTAGGTTCCAATTGTTTTGATTGGCGGAGGTAAAATTAAAACTGTGGTCTAAATAATTTAGTTTTGCCTCGTTTTTATTATAATAGGTAGATAGGAATGTTCTTGCAGAATCATTGTAAACTATATCTGATTGCTGTTCGCTGGCTACTGTGGTTGCGATGTTTGTTCTTTTCCAGAAATTGGATAATTGTGCTCGGCTATTGTAAAAGCCAATTATATCATAATTGATTCCAGTCGTTCCGAAATCTTTATCTACTAATACTATTGCAGTAACACCAGCAGAATCATTGTCTATCCCTGTAGAATAGGATGTAGCAATTCTTGGGTCTCTACATTTACCGATAGCATCTGAACTCAATGAATCTAAATTTTTGGGAGTTGTCCAAGGGCTGCTTACTGATGTGGAAGATCTGGAAGTATAAATATTTCCAACTCTTGCATTATTGGTCCCTAATCTTTCCCAAGCTGCAAAAAAGCGTCCGTTGCTTGCACTTGCGCTTTTGCCATAAGACAAGGATACTTTTCTAAAGAAATTAAGAGTGGTGGCAACAGTCTGTATGACTGTGAAATTTTTTCCTCCGTTTAACGAAGCAACATATATTACAGAATCATTAATTGCTCCGGTAACTGAATAAATAAGACCAAGAGTGTATGGGGTAGATAAATTAGATTTATTCAAATCGTCTGTTGCTAAATCTATGTCATACACTTGTCTATTGCCAGTAAAAAAGTCAAGATTAGACTCAATAAATCTGCCCGTTTTGCCATTGTAATTGTCAATATATATTTCATATGAAGGAAAAAAAATATTTCTTCTTAACCCTGCTACATGTACAATTAAATTGTTGGTATCTGTACCTGTGACTTCTAATTCTACATCTAAATAGATAGCAAATGCAGAAGCCTTAAAATAGCCATTCATAAAGGTCCAAGTGAAACCCTTGTCTTTGGAACGAAAAATACCAATCCCTGAACTGTCTTTTGCAAGACTAGTAACAATACCTGCAGAATACAACCAACCATTGAAAGCACAGGCGATTTTGGCATCGGACTGAGTGTAATTGGGTGTGTTTGTGATTTTGATATCTGTGCCAAAATTTGATTGTGCTATTAATTTATCTGTAAAAATTAAAGAGCCACAAAATAAAATAATCGTGAATAGTTTTCTCATTTTAAAAAAGATTAGAATTGAGTTCGAAATTAGATTTATTAAAATAAATAGTATATCATCAAATAGTGGTATTTTGATTAAGTAATAATAATTAAAGATTAAAAAATTTATTCGATTTAATGAATTCTTTTTTTGGCATTTATTGTTCACTATTATAAATGTCGAACAGCATTTATCACAAATAGCAAGCTAAAAGAATAAATTAAAACAGATTGATTGTTCGACTTTACAAATTTATAACAGAATGTTACTAATATTTCTGCACAAAAATTGCAAGGGTTATTTATTGTTCAACATAATAAATGTTGAAAAAAATTTTCATTAAAATAATCCCACAAAAGCAATTTAAAAAATAAAAATTATGAGACCCATTTGGACAGGTGCAATAGGATTCGGTTTGGTAAACATTCCCGTCAAATTATATAGTGGTACAGAAAACAGCAATATAGACTTGGATATGCTGGATAAAAAGGATAATTCACATATTAGGTTTTTGCGAGTAAACGAAAACACTGGAAAGGAAGTAGCTTATGAAAATATTGTGAAGGGATATAACACAGGAAGTAAGTATGTGATTTTGGATGATAAAGATTTTGAAAAAGCAAATGCTGTGAAAACAAAATTGATTGAGATTACCGATTTCGTAATACAGGAAGAAATAGACAGTATGTATTATGAAACTCCCTATTACCTAGTGCCTGAGAAAAGTGGTGTTCGCCCTTATGCATTGCTTCGGGAAGCTTTAATAAAAACTAAGCGTGCAGGAGTTGCCAGTTTTGTCATGCGCAATAAAGAAAACCTTGCTATTTTAAGAGTATCTGGAGATGCTATTATTTTGAATCGTATTCGTTTTTATGAAGAATTGAGAAAAACTGATGAACTGGAATTGCCTTCTAAAGACATCGTTAAACCAGCAGAATTGAAAATGGCTGTTGCTCTGGTAAACCAACTTTCTGGCAAATTTGATATCTCTAAATACAAGGATACTTATTCTGAATCATTAATGAAACTGATAAATGCAAAGGCAAAAGGCAAGAAAACCAAGGAGCCTGTGATGAAAGTTGTGCACAGCAAAACAGAAGATTTAATGGAACAATTGAAAGCAAGTATAGAAACAAAACGTAAAAAAGTTTCCTAATTATGAGTCTTTCCATCTACAATAAAAAAAGAAAATTTGAGGAAACATCAGAGCCGAGTGGAAAAAAAGCAAAAGAGAATAATCAATTATCTTTTGTGGTGCAACGACATAAAGCTTCGCATTTGCATTATGATTTTCGATTGGAAATGGAGGGTGTATTAAAAAGTTGGGCAGTACCAAAAGGTCCGTCATTAAACCCACAGGATAAAAGATTGGCTATGATGGTAGAAGACCATCCGTATGATTACAAAGATTTTGAGGGAGTCATACCTAAAGGAAATTACGGAGCCGGCATTGTTGAAGTTTGGGACAAAGGATATTACACAGCTCTAACTGATGATAAAAATGCAGATCAAAGAAAATTGCTTAAAGCTGGATTAAAAGCAGGCAATTTGAAATTTGTATTAAAAGGTAAAAAACTAAAAGGCGAGTTTGCATTAGTAAAAATAAAAAGCAGAACTGGTGATAAAGACAATACTTGGCTGCTTATAAAACACAATGATAAATATGCAGTCAATGTGGACTATGATAGTGAAAAAGAAACGCTTAAAACTTCTCCAATCAATAAAGCTCTTGCACAAAAAGATAAACCCGAAATAGCTAAAAAAAAAGTAAATTATAGTTCGGTAAGAGCTAATCCGAAAAAAATATCTGATTATATACAACCAATGCTGGCAAAGGAAGCAACCCAAGCATTTGACGGTGAGGGCTGGATTTATGAAATAAAATGGGATGGGTACAGAGCCATTGCAGAAACCGATTTAATATCTTATAAATTATATTCTAGAAATGGAAATGATTTTAGTAATAGTTACCCGATTGTATACAATGAACTCCGAAAAATAAAACATAAGGTGGTTTTGGATGGAGAAATAGTGGTGTTGAATGAAAAGGGTTTTCCAGATTTTCAAAAATTGCAACATTATAGTGAAAATCAGAATTTCCCTATTTGCTATTATGTGTTTGATTTGCTGGAAATGGATAATGAAAAACTTTATCATTTGCCGTTAATCAATCGAAAAGAATTATTGAAACTATTGCTGCCAAAAAGTGATATTATTCGATTTTCGGATCATGTTACTGAAAAAGGTATTGAATTTTTTGAAGCCGCCATAAAAAAAGACCTGGAAGGAATAATGGCGAAAAAAGCAGATGGAGAATATTATGTAGGCAAACGAACAAATGAATGGTTAAAAATTAAAAATCATAAAACGGCTGATGTAATTATTTGTGGTTATACGGAACCAACAGGTAGTAGGCAATATTTTGGATCCTTGGTTTTGGGATTGATGAAAGATAAAAAACTTGTTCATGTAGGTCATGCAGGAAGTGGTTATGATGATAAAAAATTGAAAGAAGTTTTTGAATTATTACAACCACTTGTTCAAAAAAACTCTCCATTTGTCGAAAAAATTGTGGTGAATAATAAAGTGACTTGGGTGAAGCCTGCCATTATTTGCGAAATAAAATTTACGGAATGGACAGGTGATCAGAAATTACGTCATCCTGTTTTTTTAAGAATAAGAATTGATAAAACCATTCATGAAATTTCATTGGAAGAACTATCGCATGAAAAGATAAGTTCGCAAAAAACTTCCAAAAAAATTGCGGTTGAAAAATTTAGTAAAGAAAAGGGAAATAAAAAATTAAAGAAAAATGAAAATGGGTTTTTAATTAAAGATGGCAAAAATTCGGTGGCACTCTCCCACCCTGATAAAATATATTTTCCAGATGATAAGGTTACTAAACAAATGGTGGCTGAATATTATCAGCAAATTGCACCTTATCTTTTACCATTTTTAAAAGACAGACCACAATCTTTGTTAAGAAATCCCGGCGGTATCAACGGAAAAGGATTCTTTCATAAAGATGCTGGAGAAAATGCACCTGATTTTGTGAAAACGTTTGCTGTACATTCTGATTCTTCTGATAAGGTAATTGATTATATAATTTGCAACGATAAAGCAACGCTTGCTTATTTAAATAATCTTGGATGTATAGAATTAAACCCTTGGCATTCTACCACAAAATTTCCTGATAAGCCAGATTACATGATTATTGATATTGATCCATCTGATAAAAACAGTTTTGATCAAGTGATAGAAACTGCCAACTCTTTTAAAAAAGTGCTAGACAAAGCGGGAGCAAAAAGTTTTTGTAAAACATCTGGTGCTACTGGTTTGCACATTTATATACCAATGAAGAGAAAGTATGATTATGAAGAGGTGAAAAATTTTGCACAACTAATTTGTATGTATGTGCAAGAAATGTTGCCCGATTTTACAACTATGGAACGTAATTTAAAAAAGCGAGGCAATAATCATATTTATCTAGATTATTTACAAAACAGAAGTGGTCAAACTATTTCTTCAGTGTATTCCTTAAGGCCAAAAAAAGGCGCAACTGTATCTATGCCGTTGGAATGGAATGAAGTAAAAAAAGGCTTAAGTCCTCAAATGTTTACGATTTTTAATTCAATTGAAAGAATACAAACTAAACCAGATTTGTTTAAAGGAATTTTTTCAGCAGGTACTAATATTGAAACGTGTTTGAAATTACTTTCTAAGTAATGGTTTGAAGATATTTTCTTCAATTAATGCTTCTTCGATTTTATATGCCAAAATTATTCTGTAAAATATTTTTATTGACTTATCATTTCTTTCGGGTAATATTTTTCTTGTTAGATTATTAAAAAAAAGATTGAGTCATCAAATTCTTTTACACTTAATTGTTTAAACCTATTTCAGGACGAGACCGTTAACTTCTTTCCAAATATTCTTAAAGTATTTTTAAAATTATTATGTTGTGAGCTAAAATTCTTAATTTTTGAAAAGAACGATAGCGACAATTTAAATTTCAAAATTGTATTTTACAAATTTTACTATATATTTAGAAATGAAATTCTTTTACCTTGTCTTTCTAATTCTTACTTTCACAAAGCCTGCTAAAGCACAAAATGTGGAAACAGACTCTTTAGTAAAAAGTTTAGCGACGGCTAAGAAGGATACGAATAAAGTGCACCTGTACTGGAAAATTGGTGCAACTATTATTTACCAGGATCCTAAGACCGCTTTACTTTATTTTAAAAAAGGAGCAGCGCTTGCAACTCAATTAGGCTTTGTTTCAGGCATGGAAAAATGCCACAATGCCACCAGCCTTTCTTTTTCTGTAAATGCAAAATATGATTCAGCATTGGTATATATCAACCATGCGATTTCCTATGCTATTTCTGCAGGCAACATAAAAAGGTTGGGGCTTACTTATCTTAATAGGGCCGATATTCATTATAATTTAACAAACTTTGCAGCAGTGTTAAAGGATTGTGATACCGCAATAGTTTATGCTCAAAAAGCAGGTAGCAATGATGAACTTGGACGTATTTATAGTATACTAAATGGTGTTTACCGATCATTAAATCAACATCCAAAGGCGCTGGCCAGCCTAGATAAATCAGATCATTATTTTAGTTTGTCTGGCAATAGGCAAATGATCGCCTTAAATTATTCTGAACGGGCCGCAATTTTCATGTTAGACAATCAACCAATTAAAGCAATACCTTTGCTTACCAAAGCCATAATTATAGCGGATAGCCTTTAAGATGTGGAAAACCTTGCTGCTTATGGTTATGCCCTTGGCTCAGCATTATTTTCATTAAATAAAATAGATGCTGCCAAAAAATCTTTCAGCAAAGCATTGCAGTATGTGCTGCAAACCGGTAATACATTGCAGCAGGCATTAATTTATCAGGCATTGAGCCAGGTGGAGCTTGAAAGAAATAATTTTCCAAAAGCAACCGACTATGGCCTCAAGGCTTACGAAATGATAAAACAGGAAAACGATCTGGCAAGGGAACGTACGGTAGC
>JBBQYA010000105.1:0-8621 GCA_038209155.1 Sphingobacteriales bacterium
TACTATTCTTGTAACATTTGTTTTACTTTTTTCTTGACAATGAAATAATTTACGTCTATATTTATTTTTTATTGCACAAACCTAGTCTAATACTACTACTTAAATTTAATTCTTAAACGCATGAGAAAAATTTACTATTTATTTTTGTCTTTTGTCTTCATTGGTTTAGCAAATACCGCATTTGCACAAAACGGAGAACTAAAAGGAAAAGTCATTGACAGCAAAACCAAAGAAGCTGTTCCATTTGCCAGTGTTTCCATAGAATTTAATGGAACCCAAATAGCAGGAAATAAAACAGATTTTGATGGAAATTACTATATAAAACCTATTCCTCCAGGAAGATACGATGTTAAGATTTCAGTTATTGGCTACAATCCGAGTGTAACAAATAATGTTTTGATTTCTTCAGATCGTGTTTCTTTTTTAGATAAATCAATTACATCTAATACGCAAGCAATTAAAGAGGTAGAGATTACCGAGTATGTTCGTCCACTAATTGAACGTGATAATACAACAACAGGAGGTACTTTAACCTCAGAAGAAATAAGAAATCTTCCAACTAGAAATATAAATGCAGCTGTGGCAACTTCGGCAGGTGTTTATCAAAAAGAAGAAGGAGATGGGTTAAATATCAAGGGTTCTAGGGATGAATCAAACGAATATTTTATAGATGGTATTAAGGTTAGAGGTTTAACAGGAATTCCTCAAGCGGGTATTGAACAAATTACCGTAATCACAGGCGGAGTTCCTGCACAATATGGAGATGCTACCGGAGGTATCATTTCTATTACAACAAAAGGACCATCAAAAGAATTAGCAGGAGGAGTGGAATTAGTTACTTCCGAAGGCTTAAATGCTTATGGATATAATCTTGCAGCTGTAAATTTATCAGGACCAATTATAAAACGAAATGCTGGAACTGATTCCGCAAAAGCATTGCTTGGTTTTTTCGTTTCCGCAGAATTAGAGTCTCAGAAAGACCAGGATCCTTCTGCTATTCAATTATTTAAAGTTAAAGACGATGTTTTAAATGATTTAAGAAGAAACCCAAGACAATTAAACGTCAATGGTAATATACTAGCCTTAGACAGAGGTGAATTTGTGAAAAAAACTGATTTGGAAAAAATCGGTTTTAATGAAAATAATAGAAGACGTGATATAAGACTTTCTTCAAGAATAGATTATCAATTATCTCAAAATTCATTTTTTAGATTAGGAGCAACTGCTAATTTTAGAAAGGCAGATGTTTTTAATAGAAATAATTACTTATTTAACAGCCAAGAAAATTCTGAGAGACTAGATAATTCTTATAGAGTTTTTGCAAGATACACTCAGAAATTTGCTCAAGGAGATGATTCCAAATCTTTTATAAGAAATGCATTTTTTGAAATCCAAGCAGATTATTCTAAATCTACTGTTGAGCAAAGAGATCCAGAATTAAGGGATAATCTTTTTAGATACGGTCAATGGGGTAAATTTAATTCAACTTTTAGACCTGTTTTTGCTCAAGATACCATTACAATTAATGGGCAGTTACAAACTAAAATAGTTCAACAAGATCTTTTTTCAGAAAATAATATGACTTTTGAAAGACTAAACAATAATGAAGTTATAGCAAATTATGCATCACAGTTTTATGATGTATTTGGAACTTCAAGAGGTTTTAATGACTTCAGATCTAGAGGTGGAGTATCAAATGGAGATGGAGTAGGTGATATTTATAATTCATACAATGGTTTAGGTACTCAAAGTGGTTATGTTAAATTAAACAATGATCAATATAGATTATTGTTTACCATCAATGGAAGTATAAAAAATCATTCGGTGCAGGCAGGTTTAGAGTTTGAACAAAGAGTCGATCGGTCCTTTAGACCATCTTCCATTGGACTGTGGAATGTAGCAAGACTATTAGCGAACAATGGGTTAGTTTTAGACAGGAGCAATCCAATACAATCAAACCAAGGTGATACTGTGTTTTTTAATAGAACTACAGACATTAATGTACAATCAACTTTTGATAGAAACTTAAGAAAAAAATTAGGCTTAGGAAATGGAGAATATATTGATATAGATAGTTATGATGCAAGTGTATTTTCTTTAGATTTGTTTTCAGCCGATGAATTAATAGAAAACAACAGATTTACTGATAACGCCGATGAAGCTTATAGAGGTTTTTCTTACGATGGAAAAAGATTAAGTAATAACGTAAACTTTGATGATTTTTTTAGTGATACATTGAATAGACCGATTGGAGCTTTTCAACCTGTTTACATAGCTGGTTATATACAAGATAAGTTTACCTTTAAGGACATCATTTTTAATTTGGGTTTAAGAATAGATCGTTTTGATGCAAACCAAAAAGTATTAAAAGATAAATATTCTTTATTTGCTGTAAAGACAAAATCAGAAGTTGAAGGTATCCAGAATATTAAAAATGGTGGAAAACATCCTAATAATATAGGAAATGACTTTGTAGTGTATGGACAAAATTCCTTAAATCCAAATTCAGAAATATTAGGCTATAGAAGCGGTGATATATTTTATGATGCCTTAGGAAACGAAGTATCAAATGCAAATGCTATAATAGGTGATGGGGGTAGCGTTAATCCAATATATAATGATAATATTAAAAGGGATGCCTCAGGAACTCAAGCTAGAATCAGTTCATTATCTTTTAAAGATTTTCAACCGAAAACAGCGATCATGCCCAGAGTTTCCTTTTCATTTCCAATATCAGATGAAGCTGCCTTTTTTGCAAATTATGATGTTTTAACTCAAAGAGCACAATCCAGAGTATATTCATCTCCTTTAGCTTATTATAATTTAGAAAGAAGATCTGGTGGTCAGATAATTGTTAATCCAGATTTAAATCCTGAGAGAACCACCGATTATCAAGTTGGTTTTAAACAAAAAGTAGGACCAACATCAGCATTAACGATTACATCATTTTACAGAGAGTTGAGAGATCAATTACAATTTGTTCAAGTTAATAATGCTGCTCCAATAACTTATAATTCGTTTCAAAACCAGGATTTCGGAACCGTTAAAGGATTTACTTTTGCTTATGATTTAAGAAGAACAAATAATGCCTCTTTGAGACTATCTTACACCTTACAGTTTGCAAATGGAACAGGATCTGAATCTACAAGCGCTGGAAACTTAATAAATTTAGGATTAGGTAATGTTATTATACCTAATCCTTTAGATTTTGATCAAAGACATAATATTGTCGCTTCATTTGATTATAGATATGGCTCAGGTGCAAATTATAATGGTCCTGATAATTTGAGAAAAATTTTACAAAATTTGGGAGCTAATTTAATTGTAAGAGGAGGAAGTGGTACACCTTTTAGCAGACAAACGCCTTTTGCAAAATTTGCTGTAATTAATTATGATGAAAGATTCAGAACTTTAGTCGGATCTCTAAATGGATCAAGAACTCCTTTTACTTCAAATATAGATTTAAGAATAGATAAAGATTTTGACTTAATGGGTAATTCTGAAAATCAAAAGAATAAATATTTCTTTAATGTTTATTTGCAAATTCAAAATATATTAAATACTCAAAACGTAATAAACGTGTATCCAACAACTGGAAATGCAATTGACGATGGTTATTTAACATCTACATTAGGGCTTCAAGAAGTAAATGCTTCTTCAACAAACGATTCTCAATCTTTAATTGATTTATATAGAATCAAGGCAGAAAATCCTAATAATTTCTCAGCACCTAGAGTATCAAGACTAGGTTTAATTTTCAATTTTTAATTTATATTTTATATGAACTATATACAAACTTTTAGAAATTTTTTAATTTTTATAATCGTTTTTCTTTTTTCAAACATTAATTCTGAAGCAAAGGAGAATAAATACATAATCCAACCTAATAAAACGAATGTAATTTCCAAAACTTCGGCTGGATGTTCCCCTCCAAAATCATCTGTTGATTTAGATATAAATAATGTTAGGGCAAGACTGCACAATGGTGGTGATATGTGGTGGGATTTGGTTGCCCTTCCCAAATATGAAGTTCCAAAAGTTACACCAGGTACTGGTCAAATTTCTAGACATCCATTATATGCATCTGCTATTTGGTTAGGAGGTATAGATGATGCAAATGTACTTAGAACTGCAGGTCAAACCTACAGAAATTCTGGTTCAGCTTTTGATTTTTGGCCAGGAGCAATTGATACTACTACTGGAAATATTGAGCCTGAGGATTGTATATTATATGATAAACATTATAAAATTGATTTGGCTGAAATTGATTTTTTTAATGAAAATGGAGGGAGTGTTCCAACCTCTATAAGCCAATGGCCAGGTAATCCTTTTAAACCTTATCAGTCAAAGAAACAAGCTCCATTTGTAGACGTGGATGGTGACGGGGTCTACAACCCTAAATCATTTGTTGCATCTAGTCCTAATAAAAGTGATTATCCGGATATTTTAGGAGATCAAGCCATTTGGTGGGTTATAAATGATGTTGGAAATATACACACTAAATACCTTGGCCAACCTATTGGTATTGAAATACAAACTTTAGCGTTTGCTTTTAGTACCTCTGACGCAATTGATAATATGACATTTTATAGGTTTACTCTAATAAATAGAGGTTCGAATTCATTGAATAGCACTTATATGGCTCAATGGACTGACCCAGATTTAGGAAATGCAGCAGATGATTTTGTTGGTGTTGATGTTGATAGAAGTTTTTCTTATTGCTACAATGGTGATGCTGTTGATGAAACTACAACAGGATATGGTGAAAATCCTCCAAGAGTAGGAATTGATTTTTTTGAAGGGCCTTTTTCGGATCCCAATGATGGTATTGATAATGATAGAGATGGTGTAATAGATAATTTAGATACATTGGAAAATGGTACTATATTAACTGAAAGAATTGCCCTTTCCAAATTTATGTATTTCAATAATATAGCCGGTGATAGAGGAGATCCCAATAATGATATTCAAATGTACCGCTATCTAACTGGTTTTTGGAGTAATGGAACACCTCTTTCTTACGGAAGAGATGGATTTGATCCAAACAACACTGACTTTGCAGATTTTGCTTTCCCGGGGACCACAGACCTAAAAGGTAGGCCAAAGTGGTCTGAATGTACCGAGAATAATGAAGTTAATGATAGGAGGTTTGTTCAATCTGCTGGATCTTTTACTCTTAAACCTGGCGCTGTTAATATTATTACAACTGGAGCTGTATTTGCATTTGGAACAGGATCGGGTCCATGTGATGATGATGCGAATAGTCTATTGTTAGCAGCCGATGATGTTGCACAAGCTTTGTTTGATAATAATTTTAAAGCGGTAACTGGTCCTCCAGTTCCTCCTATTAGCGTTGTTGAACTAGATAAGAAACTAGTAATATCAATATTTAATACGGAAAAGACTGAAAAATTCGACAAAGTTGAATTTCAATCTATAGCATTAAAACCTTTTAGATACAAATTTCAAGGGTATAAACTTTATCAAGTAGCAAATAGTAGTGTAAAACTTTCTCAAGTTGATGATCCTTTAAAAGCTGCATTAATTTATCAAGGTGATATTATTGATAATGTTGGAACCATAATTAATAAAAGTTTTGTTCCAGCTTTAAATAATTCACAAGCAGTATTAAAAGTTCAAGGAGCAAATTTGGGGATAAAGCATGTTATTGAATTTACTCAAGATAGATTCAAGTCTAATAACATTATTTCAAATAATAAGCAATATTTTTTCTTATTGGAAGCCTATGCTTATGCAGATTCCGCATTCGATGATAATCCAAAAGCAGTTAAACCTTATGCAATTGGTTATCAGACAGGTCAAAAAAATCCAACTGGTGTTGTTTCTGGTACACCAAGATTTTCTGCTCCAAGATTTGGAGGTACACAAATTACTGAGCAAACAGGAGTGGAATTAAAACTACTTTCTGGAAGAGGTAATGGTAATAATTTTGTCGATTTAAAAAATCCTTCTGAGGTTTTATTAACTGGAAGAATAAATAACCCTATATACATACCTAACTCGGCACCAGTAGAAGTTCTTGTTTATGATCCTTTCAAAGTACCAAATGCAGAATTTGAAATTAAATTTGTGAAGGTTATTGATAGCATATTACCATTAAACATTGATACTGTAAAAGCTTATGTACCAGGATTGGAACGTTGGATTTTAATCAATAAAACAAGCAATGATACTGTTTTTTCAGATACTACATTAGTTGATTATCAACAAGTTATTCCTGAATATGGAATAAGTATTAACTCAAGAGATGTTAAAGACTTACCAGGACAAAAACAAAGAGTAAATAAAAATGGGTTTATAGGTGCTAGTCTGGTATTTAAAGATAATTCTAGCAGATGGTTAGATTTTTTGACAGATGTTAATCCAATAGCTCCAGCAACAAGCCCTAATAATTGGATTGATCAAGGAAGTTTAAGTTCACTCAGCCTAGATTCTTTAGGATTTTATGGAAATATCTTAAATGGTAAGGTTGCACCTTATAGATTTACTTCAATCTCAATAACTAAGTTTCAAGTAACTCCAACATTTGAATATGTATTTTCAGAGCTACCTAGTATAGATGTTATTTTTACTCCAGACCAAAGTAAATGGTCTAAATGTATAGTTATAGAAACTGGTAGTTCTACTACAACAAATCAAGGAAATCAATCAAGATTAAACTTACGTAAAGCTCTTTCGATACAAAACACAAATGGAGATACAGTTACTAATGGTGAACAGGGTCGAGGATTTTTTCCAGGGTATGCAATTAATACTAATACGGGAGAAAGATTAAACGTTTTCTTTGGTGAATCTTCATCAGATATTACCAATAATGGTGGAGATATGAAATTTAATCCTACCACGAGCACTGTTGCCCAAGGTGGAAAACATTTTATTTATGTATTAAATACTAAGTATGATGAAGGGAATGCAGCATACGCAGCTTTATCAGTTCCAAATATTAATTCTCCATCACTACTTGCAAAAAGAAATTTGTTTAAAACGGCTGCTTGGACCTGTATACCGCTTCTAGCTAGTAGACAAACGTTATTATCTTCTGAAGTTAAACTTAGTGTTAGGATTGCAAGTCCTTACGGGCAATACAATACAGGAACTACAGGAAACGATGATTTTCCATATTATTCTTTTAATACTTCAAATATTGCTGCAAACTTAGGGATTAATGAAGTTGCAAAATCTGCGTTAGATTTAATACGAATTGTTCCTAATCCTTATTATGGATTTTCGGAATATGAATTATCTAATATTGACAATGTCGTAAAAATTACCAATTTACCGACCCGTTGTTCGATAACTATTTACACTACAAGCGGTATATATGTAACTCGGTTAGAAAAAGATGATGTAAATAGAAATTTCGTAAACTGGGATTTACAAAATGACAAAAATGTTCCAGTGGCTAGTGGAATCTATTTAATTCATATTAAGGCAGATGGAATTGGGGAAAAGGTTCTTAAATGGTTTGGAGTAGTTAGACCAACGGATTTGACTAATTTTTAATTAAATATAAATTCATACATACGATGAAGAAATTTTATAAAATAATTTTATTACATACAGTAGTTTTGAGTTCTTGGAATTTAGTTTATGCAGGAAATCCAGAAAGAGCGGGTCAAGCTGGTGCAACAGAGTTAACTATCAATCCTTGGGCACGCTCGTCAGGACTTAATGGATTAAATACAGGTAACATAAGAGGCGTAGAATCGATGAATGTTAATGTAGCGGGTCTAGCTTTTACTAAAAAAACTGAGATAGTATTTTCGAATACAAATTATTTAAAAGGATCAGACATCAACATGAACGCATTAGGTTTATCTTTTAAAACTGGTGAAAGTGGTGTTTTAGGAATTAATATAATATCCATGGATTTTGGTGATATAGATATAACAACAGTAGATGCTCCTGATGGTGGAATTGGTACTTTTTCTCCTCAGTTCATAAATATAGCTGTAGGATATTCAAAAAGCTTTTCTTCTAGCATTCACACTGGTTTTGCACTTCGAGCTATTTCTCAACAATTAAATAATGTTTCTGCTACTGGAGTTTGTTTTGATGCTGGAGTACAATATGTAACAGGTTTAAGAGATGAAATAAAGTTTGGTATTGCATTAAGAAATGTTGGTCCTGGTATGAATTATAAAGGAGATGGATTAATTTTTCAAGCAACTAACGGTAATACTGGTATTTCCCAAACTGTTAATTCTAGATCTCAATCCTTCGAGATACCTACTTCTTTAAATGTAGGAGGAGGATATGATTTTCAACTAGCTGTAAATCATAAATTAACTGCAATGGCAAATTTCACTTCTAATTCTTTCTCAGATGATCAAATTGGTGCTGGTGTTGAATATAGTTTTAGAAATATGTTTATGCTTAGAACTGGATATAATTATGAAGATGGGATTACTAATTACGAAACTGCAAGAACTGTAAGTAGAGGTTTAGCTGTTGGAGGTACAATAGAGGTGCCTTTGGGTAAAAATGGAACTACTTTCGGTATTGATTATTCTTATCGTTCAACATATAATTTTGATGGTACTCATTCTTTCGGTGCGAGAATAAATTTATAATAGTATCTTTGTATAATCATTTTTATG
>JBBQYA010000106.1:0-8593 GCA_038209155.1 Sphingobacteriales bacterium
TTTTCTACCTAAAGACAGAAAAGCAAATCATAGTAGTTGATAAATCCAATATTCAAAAAGTAGAATTTACAATTAACGGAATGACTTGTGCAAGTTGCGAAGAACACGTTAATCACGAAGTGAATAAAATGGCAGGAATAATAAGCTCAAACGCTTCATACGAAAATGGAAAAGCGGTAGTAGAATATGACAATTCTAAAACAAACATCACCGAAATTAGAAAAGCAATTAACACAACAGGATTTTCTGTAACCGACAAAAAAGGAAATTAAAATGGAAATCAAATTACAATCAACAATCACTTGCCCCATCTGCGGACACAAGAAGGATGAAACAATGCCGACTGACGCTTGCCAATATTTCTACGAATGTGAAAATTGCAAAACAGTTCTGAAACCACAACAAGACGACTGTTGCGTATATTGCAGTTACGGAAGTATTGCTTGTCCACCAATTCAGCAAGACAAAAAATGTTGTTAACGGACAGAAAAAATAAGATAAGCAATTATCAGCTCCTACTAAAAATGAGCTTAACTTACAGTTTAGTTCTTCTCTTCAAAAACCTTCAATTAAAAAAATTACAAACAACCACAACCTCACCCACCCCCAAAACAAACCACCATAAAAACGGATAAAGTTTCACCTTCGCCACTCAACAAAATCAAGAATAATTTTCTGCTATTGAGTTGTTTTTAAATACTTAAACCTCATAACTACCCTTTCAAATCTACCTTTATAATACACTTTATCCCACACCCCCCTTCAAAAAAACCTCGTTATCATTCCAAAAACACACTTTTACAGCAGTACCTACCACATTTACACCCTAGCATAAATCCCCTTACATTAAAACTTTGCCCAATTAAAACTCTACATCACACAAATACATTTAATACTTAATTTTCGTAAATCTACCCAACAAATATTTCCAATCCACTTCTTTTATAGTTTGGATATTCATACAAATTCAGCAAATCTCAAACACCAGTCACCCCCCCAACACCAACCCCCCTTCCTTAAAATCTCACTACATTAAATTAATTATTCTACATTTGCCTTCATAATGTTAGCACAAAATTTATCTCATAGCCATACACATCATCTGCACCACTCGGGCGGAGCGCTAGGATATTATTCAATCTAATCAGTAGAAAAGAAATTGAAAAAGCCCAGTTCCGCAAAGGAGCTGGGCTTTTTTTATTTAATCAAACCCAAAACCAAACAATTAAGCCAAAACAATTTTTTACAAAAGCAGGATCCAACAAGGTTCAATTCCGTAAATCCTCAAAACAAACACAGAAAAATGAAACAAGAAAATAAGCAACATACTACCAAACCTGCAAAAGCAAACCTCCTACCCTTTCAAGCAAAAGAATTCAAAATAGTATCCACAAATACGCAAACAAAATGAATGATTTAATAAGATTGGCGATCCAAAAATCTGGTCGCCTAAGCGAAGATTCCGTAAGCCTCATCAAAGAATGTGGCATCAAATTCAATAATGGAATCAGCACCCTTCGCTCCCCATCCTCCAATTTCCCCTTAGAACTCCTCTTTCTCCGAGACGATGATATTCCCGGTTACGTCTCAGACGGTGTCGCCGATGCCGGAATAGTCGGCGATAATGTAATAGAAGAAAAAAGCAAAGAAATCCAAAAAATAGAATCACTAGGTTTCGCTCAGTGCCGCCTATCCATTGCAGTTCCCAAAGCAATGGAATATGCAGGACTAAAAGATCTCCAAGGTTTGCACATCGCAACCTCCTATCCCAAAATATTATCACAATATTTATCAACGAATAACATAAAAGCCAGCATCCACGAAATCAGCGGTTCCGTAGAAATAGCCCCCGGCATAGGCTTAGCACAGGCTATTAGTGATATTGTAAGTTCTGGTAGCACCCTAATGAGCAATGGACTAAAAGAAGTAGAAACCGTTTTTCAATCAGAAGCTATTTTAATCTCCAATCCAAATCTCACGACCGCCAAGCAGGATATTCTTCAGCAATTATTATTCAGAATAAGAGCAGTAAACAAAGCGAAAAACTATCGCTACATACTTTTAAACGCACCCGATGCTTCCATTGATAAAATCTTAACCATTTTGCCTGGAATGAAAAGCCCTTCCATCTTACCTCTCAGAGAAAAAGGCTGGAGCTCCATACATTCGGTAGTAAAAGAAAACGAATTCTGGAAAATTATCGAAGACCTAAAAGCCGCTGGCGCCGAAGGTATTCTTGTTTTACCAATAGAAAAAATGATAATCTAATGATGGAAATAATTAAATATCCCAACAAAGAAAACTGGGCTGCCCTGCTTGAGCGCCCTTCCTTCAAATCTCAAATCAATGAAGAAGCAATTGCAGACATTATGACTCAGGTGAAAGAAAATGGTGATAAAGCTGTGTTGAAATACACCGAACTATTCGACAAAATTATCATAAAGGAAATGCTTGTCAGCGAAGAAGAGATCAATTCTTCCTCCAATTTAGTTTCAGCAGAGTTAAAGAATGCGATCAATATGGCAAAGAATAACATTGAAAAATTCCACAAACTGCAATTTCTTTCCAACCAAGATAAAATCGAAACCACTGCAGGAGTCACCTGCTGGAAGAAAACAGTACCCATCTCCAAAGTCGGACTGTACATTCCCGGAGGTTCCGCTCCATTGTTTTCTACGGTATTGATGTTGGGAATCCCAGCCATGATAGCCACCTGCGAAAATGTAATCCTTTGCACTCCACCAAATTCAAAAGGAGAAATACATCCTGCCATACTTTACACCGCAAATTTAGTTGGAATAAAAAAAATAGTTAAAGTAGGTGGTGCACAAGCCATCGCCGCCATGACTTTCGGCACAGAAACTATTCCCAAAGTATACAAGATTTTTGGTCCGGGTAATCAATATGTAACTATTGCAAAACAAATGGCGCAACGTTCAGGAGTTGCTATAGATATGCCAGCTGGTCCTTCAGAATTGGCTATCATAGCTGATGATGATTGTGTTGCCAGCTTTGTGGCCGCCGATCTTTTATCACAAGCAGAACACGGACCCGATAGTCAAGTAGTATTATTTACAACATCTCTTAAAGTAGCAGAAGACGTAAATAATGAATTAAAAATACAGCTCGAAGATTTATCCCGAAAGGAAATTGCATCTATTGCACTCAACAATAGCAAATGCATTATTCTAGAAAATATGGATAATGTAATAGAAATGGTAAATGAATATGCACCCGAGCATTTGATCATTGCAACTTCAGATGAGGAGTCTATCGCCGAAAGAATCGTAAATGCAGGTTCAGTCTTTTTAGGAAATTACACACCCGAAGCTGCCGGCGATTATGCATCAGGCACCAATCATACCTTACCAACAAGTGGATTTGCAAAAGCCTTTAGCGGAGTCTCCACAGATGATTTTGTAAAGAAAATTACCTTTCAAAAAATTACAGAAGCAGGAATCACGAACTTAGGACCTACCATAGAAATAATGGCATCAGCGGAAGGATTATCTGCACACAAAAACGCAATAAGCATAAGATTACAAAAATTAAAATCAAGAAATAAATAGAACCGATAATGTTCAACATTGAAAATATTATAAGGAAAAACATCCGAAACATCACTCCTTACTCCTCTGCACGTGATGATTACAAGGGGAAAGAGGGTATTTTTTTAGATGCAAACGAAAACTCGTTGGGATCCACAGTTGATGAAAATCTAAATCGCTATCCCGACCCACATCAATATGATTTAAAAGAAAAGCTTTCAGAAATAAAAGGCTTAACAAACGAAAATATTTTTGTTGGTAATGGCAGTGATGAAGCGATAGACCTACTTATTCGAGCCTTTTGCAATCCAGAAAAAGATAAGATTATAACCCTTGTTCCAACTTATGGAATGTATAAAGTAAGTGCAGCCATTAATGATGTTGAAGTGGTGGAAGTAGAACTTACCAAAGAATTTCAAATAAATCTGAAGGAGACCATCCAGCAATTTAATGAGTTTACAAAGCTGATCTTTATTTGCTCTCCTAACAATCCTTCTGGAAATATCATAAACAGAATTGATATTGAAGCTATTTTAAAAGAATTTAAAGGTATTGTTGTTTTGGACGAAGCTTATATTGATTTCGTGGAAAGCAAAACTTGGGTTCCATTTTTAAAAGATCATCCTAATTTGGTTATTCTTCAAACATTATCCAAAGCTTGGGGGCTTGCAAATATTCGTTTAGGTTTGGCATTATCGGGCAATTCAGAAATCATCAATGTTCTAAACAAAATCAAACCTCCTTACAACATTAATGGCTATTCTCAGCGGATCGCTTTTGATGCTTTACAGAATATGGATAGAAAAAATGAGATGGTAAAAATCATTATTGAGGAACGAGAAAAATTGAAACAACAACTTATTAAGTTAGCAATGGTTAAATTAATATATCCGTCTGATGCCAACTTCTTATTGGTTAAAATGTATGATTCCGAAAGTGTTTTTAATTATCTTATTGATGAAAAAATAATTCTACGGAACCGTTCTACAGTCGTTCTTTGCGAGGGCTGCTTAAGAATTACAATTGGAACAGAGCAAGAAAACACAAAACTTATAACAACACTTAAATCTTATGAAGAAAATAGTATTCATTGATCGAGATGGAACGATAATTTTAGAGCCAGCAGATGAGCAAATTGATTCATTAGAAAAATTGGTTTTTTATCCAGGAGCCATCACTGCACTTTCCAAAATTGCAAAAGAACTTGATTTCGATCTTGTAATGGTAACTAATCAAGACGGATTGGGAACGCCATCCTTTCCTGAAAACACATTTTGGCCAGCACACAAAAAAATGATGGAGTTACTAGAAGGGGAAGGCATTTTTTTCAGAGAGGTATTAATTGATTCTTCTTTTCCGAATGAAAATAAAGATACCCGCAAACCGGAAATAGGTATGCTCAAACATTATATGAATTCGGATTTTGATCTGGCAAACTCTTATGTAATCGGCGATAGAGCAACAGATATTAAACTTGCTGAAAACCTTGGTTGTAAAGCGATTTATATTGGAAAGAACAATGAAAGTGCTGCTCTTAGTACGGAAAGCTGGCAAGAGATTTACAATTTTCTTAATCAAAGTAATCGGAAAGCTTTGGTTAAAAGAAAAACCAATGAAACTGAAATTGAAATTTCCATAAACTTAGATGGCACTGGAAAATATGAAATAAAAACTGGCTTAAGTTTTTTTGATCACATGCTTGAGCAGCTTTCCCGCCATTCCATGTGCGATCTTACCATAAACGTCAAAGGTGATTTGCACATTGATGAACACCACACTATAGAAGATACCGCAATAGCCTTAGGAGAAGCATTTCACAAAGCTTTGGGAGACAAGCGCGGTATTGAACGCTATGGTTTTTTACTCCCAATGGACGATGCTTTGGCACAAACAGCAATTGATTTTTCAGGAAGAAGTTGGTTGGTTTGGGATGCAAACTTTAAGCGAGAAAAAATCGGAGATATGCCAACAGAAATGTTTTATCACTTTTTTAAATCTTTTTGCGATACCGCAAAGTGTAATTTAAATATAAAAGTAGAAGGTGAAAACGAGCATCATAAGATTGAATCAATTTTTAAAGCAGTAGGCAAAAGCATTAAAGCAGCAGTTAAAAAAGATGCTAAGGATAATACAATACCAAGTACAAAAGGAATATTATGAATGTAGCTATAATAAGATATAATGCTGGAAATGTGCAGTCAGTAATTTTTGCGTTGGAACGATTAGGCATTACTCCCCTACTCACAGATGATCCAGAGTTAATTTTAAAAGCCGATAAAATTATTTTTCCAGGTGTGGGAGAAGCAAGCACTACGATGGCTTATTTAAAAGATAAAAAACTGGATGAAATGATAAAGCAATTAAAACAACCGGTTTTGGGTATTTGCCTTGGAATGCAGCTTTTATGCAAACATTCTGAAGAGAATGATACCGATTGCATAGGTATTTTTGATAATAAAGTGAAATTATTTCCACCTGATTTAAAAGTACCTCACACCGGCTGGAATAATATTACAGAAACGAAAAGTCCTTTATTTAATGATTTAGAAAAAGATCAATTTGTGTATTATGTACATAGTTATTATGCAGAAATATCCAAAAATACCATAGCGACAACTAATTATATTTTGCCTTTTTCGGCAGCTTTACAAAAAGATAATTTTTATGCCGTTCAATTCCATCCAGAAAAAAGCGCTAAAACTGGTGAAACGATTTTGCAAAATTTTTTAAAACTATAAGGAAGAAGTACGAATGACGATTTACGAATTACGAGTAACGAATTTACAATCATTAATAAAAATTTAAAACTCCTAAATCCTAATTTCTTCCTTGCAAATCCAAAAACATGTTAACAAAAAGAATAATTCCCTGCCTAGACATAAAAGATGGCAGAACCGTAAAAGGAGTATATTTTGAGAATATTCGCGATGCAGGAGATCCTGTTGAATTAGGAAAACTATATGCAGAACAAGGTGCAGACGAACTCGTATTTCTTGATATCACCGCCACAACAGAAAAGAGGTCGCTTTTGCTAAACCTGGTAAAAAATGTTGCAAAGGAAATTAATATTCCGTTTACCGTTGGAGGTGGCATCTCTTCTCTTAAAGATGTTGAAAGTATCTTAAATGCTGGAGCAGACAAGGTTTCTATCAATTCAGCTGCGGTTAGAAATCCAAATTTAATTAATGAACTTTCCCTTGCCTTCGGAAATCAATGCATCATAGTGGCTATGGATATTAAATGTATCAATAATGAATGGAAAGTTTTTATTGAAGGCGGACGAAAGGAAACCCAATTAAATGCAATAACTTGGGCTACAGAGTTGGTAGATCGCGGTGCAGGGGAAATACTTTTAACTTCTATGGATCATGATGGTACAAAAAATGGCTTTGCTTTGGAGATCACCAAAACGATTTCAGAACTTGTTTCAATTCCAGTAATTGCCTCCGGCGGCGCAGGAACAATGCAACATTTTACCGATGTTTTTACTTTAGGCAAAGCAGACGCAGCACTTGCAGCAAGTGTTTTTCATTTCAAAGAAATTGGAATTCCTCAGCTAAAACAAAACTTAAAACAAAACAATATTGAAGTAAGAATAATGGAAGAATGACGAATAACGAATGTTGAATATGTATAAAAATCAATATTCATAAATCTCAATAACCCTAATTTGCTAAAAACTTAAAAAATCGTAAATCAAAAAAATGACAGACTTCTCAAAATCACCCGACGGACTTATCCCTGCAATTATTCAGGATCATGAAACAAAAAATATACTCATGCTGGGCTACATGAATAAAGAATCATTGGAAATTACCAAACTAGAAAACAAGGTTACTTTTTATAGCAGAAGCAAACAAAGGCTTTGGCTAAAAGGCGAAGAATCGGGTAATTTTTTAAATGTAATTGACATAAAAGAAGATTGTGATAATGATACTTTACTCATAAAAGTAAAACCAGAAGGCCCAGTATGTCACACAGGAAATTACACTTGCTTTACAAAAGACAATGAAGGCGACTTTTTAACCGAACTTACTCAGATTATCCGAGATAGAAAAGCAAATCCAAATCAGAAGTCCTACACCAGCGATCTTTTCCAAAAAGGAATAAACAAAATTGCCCAAAAAGTAGGCGAAGAAGCAGTAGAGTTAGTCATAGAAGCAAAAGATGATAACATCGAACTATTCAAAAACGAAGCAGCCGATCTCCTTTTTCACTATATGATATTGCTAGAAGCAAAAAATGTTAGTTTGGCTGATATTACTAATGTGCTGAAAGAAAGACATAAGGGATAGAAAATTATGAAAAAATTTATACCTATAAGTTTGATTATTTTTAGATTAATTCTTGCACCTATTATCTTAGGACTTGTTTATTTTTATAAAGAAGAAAGCAGATTATCAGTTATTATTTTAATGTATCTAGGATTAATATCGGATATTTTAGATGGAATAATAGCCAGAGAATTGAAGGTTTCATCAATGACACTTAGAAGATTTGACAGCCAAACAGATATGATATTTTGGGTATCGATTGGTTTAAGTACATGGATGCTTTATCCAGAATTGATACGAAACAATAGAATTCCAATCATAATAATTTTCATAATGGAAGGAATGTGCTACTTAATCAGTTTTGTTAAATTTGGTAAAGAGACCTGTACCCATGCTTTCTTATCAAAATTATGGGGAATAACATTATTAATTGCTTTTACTTCATTAATAGGGTTTAATCATGCTGGAATTCCATTTTTATTGGCAATTATTTTTGGAATTATATCACATGTTGATAGAATTTTAATCACTTTGATATTACCAAAATGGACACATGACATCCCAAGTTTCTATCATGCTTACCTAATTAGAAAGGGAATTGAATTTAAAAAAAATAAATTATTTAATTAATAACGTGAATTAATTATCATGCAAAACCACTAAAAAGTTCCATCATTTAATTGAACAAAAAAACGAAAACTCTAAGCGCATTACTTTAAAATTATAAATCCTAAATTTAAAAAAGTAATTGCTTTTGAAAAGGGTGTAAAA
>JBBQYA010000107.1:0-8585 GCA_038209155.1 Sphingobacteriales bacterium
GTAAATGTATTTGATCAAAGCAATTTGTATAATTAAATGAATGCCTTGTGTACGGGATGCAAAAATAGAAAATTTAAGCTTAAAACCGATTTAGGTTTTGCACATTTTTTCAAAAGGTTGCTTTTGATATAAAATTCGTTAGTAAATAGAAAGTGAACTATTCTTTTTTAGCCACTAATTATGAATGGTTACGGAATAAAAAATTAAGTTTTTTTGGTTTTTGCGGTTTTCTTTGTGCTAATAATTTATAAGATCTGATGGATAGAGTTAAAGCGTCTAGTCATCCAAATCTTAGCCTTTTTTAAGGTTGAATTCAGTTCTTCTTTACAGTAAGCACAGCAATCTTGAATAATAAACGAATCCTCATGCAATACTGAGCAAATCCTTTTGCAATACTGAGCGAAGCGAAGAATCTCATCCCCGTCATCGAGAGCTCAGTTTCTTTGTCAACCAGAGCGAAGCGAAGGATCTCAACCCGCAATCACAGAATCCCCTCTTTGTTTTGTTAAAAAACCCGTTTACTCTGAAATATTTTATGGGTATTAATTGATTTTGAAACATATATCGACAAAACCTCTCCTAAACCCATTTAAAGGCGTTTTTATCTATACTCAAAAAAGGTTTATTTAAATAAAAATAATATAAATATCTGACAAACAATACTTTAACTTTTTATTTCAGTTTTTCTCTTTACAATTTATTAACATAAAAATAATTTGGAAGAGTCAAAATCATCTAGTACATTTAGTTTTTAAAATCTAACATATAATCAAAAAACATGAAAAAATTAACAACTCAAAAATCAATGGGGGGGGTATTTTTACCTTTGCCCTCGCACTTACAGTAGCGCTGTCTGCTGCATTATCTACTAGCAGTTTGGCACAAAACGATGCCACAGGCTTTTTAGCCAATGCCGGGCAGATGAAGAACACGGATGGAACCGCAAACAATGATCTTTTATTTAGTTCACATGCAGGTGGAGCAAAAGTATTTTTAACCAAAACAGGAATTAGCTTTGCTTGGTACAAGGCAGCAGTAGATACAGCAATACAAAAAGATTCCACTTATCGAATGGAAATAGAGTTTAACAGTGCCAACAAAAGCGTAAGCGTTGTTGGTAGTAATCTCCAACCTAGTTATTCCAATTATTTTGTAGGAAGTGTTTCTGCACCAAATGTGGCAGAATATGGAAAAGTAACTTACAAGAATCTTTGGCCAAACATTGATTTAGAGCTTAACTCTGATAGCAATGGATTTAGTTTTAAATACCTTTTAGCCAAAGGAGCTAATCCAGCAGACATACAATTAAAGTATAATGGTGGGAATAAATTTGCCAGCAAAACCGCGGGTTTAAGCATTGATGTTCCTTTTGGAAAAAATATTGAGTTTACTAAATTTAATATAACCAAAACCTCAGGAACAAAAGGTTTGGCACCAACAGTAAGTTCTTCTTTTTCTAATTCTACCAAACTGGCTCAAACAATTGTAACGAATTATAATTCTAACGAGAGTTATGAAATTGTGCAAAGTGCTAAAGGACCTGGAGTCCCTCCCCCAATTGTTATAAAAACTAATCAAAACAGATGGACAACTTATTACGGTGGAGCATTGGATGATGAAGTAAAAGATATATTTACAGACCAGGCAAATAATATATATGTGATTGGGACAACAATAAGTAGTATTTTCCCAGTTCCAATTGGATCAATACAAGATGTAAAAAAATCTTTTCAAGATATTTTTGTGGCAAGATTTAGAGCAGATCGTTCAAGAGCATTCTCCACCTATTTCGGAGGAAACGGAAGAGATGATGCCGCAAGCATAGCAGTCAATAGTTTGGGTCAAATTTATTTTTGTGGTTTTTCCAGCAGTACCGATTATCCTGCTCAATCAAATGGAAATGCCTATTATGTCCCAACTAAAACTGCCATCAGTACAGGTGTTGATGGAGTTATTTCCATGTTAAATAATAATGGAAATACAATATTATGGAGCACTTACTTTGGTGTTAATAGTCAAACTTGGCCTACCTCTATTTCAATTAACAGCACCGGTAAAGTATATATGACTGGATGGATGGAAAGTTCTGCAATTAGCTTACCAACAGTTCCTTTACCAGAAGGATATTATCAACCGTTTAGCCAAACTTTTTCAGGCAGTTTAAATAGTTTTATTGTAAGATTTGCAAATGTACCAAGTGGAATAGATTGGTGTACCTATTTTGGAGGTTTATCTAATACAATTGCTATTTCTTCTGCTATTGACCTTTATGATAATTTTATACTTCTTTCAAGATCATCAAACTTGGGAACTATATCGAATGTAGCAACAGGAAATGGAACTTTGCCGATAACAGGTAGTATAGGTTCATATGTGGTTAATAATTCAGGAGGCCAAGATTTATTGATAACAAAATTTCAACCTAATGGTAAAATTGAATGGTCTACATTTTATGGAGGATCTTTAGATGAAGGTGCAGGGGTAAGATTTAATGATGCATCGACTAATTCAATTGCAACAAGTGCGATTAATGGAGATATTTATTTATGTAGTACCACAAAAAGCATAAATTTACCAGGGCCTTCACTTTATACAGGAAATCAAAGCTCCTTTGGAGGAGGAATTACTGATGCTTTTTTAGTTCGATTCAATAATCTTGGAATACGTAAATTTGCAACATTCATTGGCGGTAGTGGAGATGAGGAAGGATTAGCAGTAAGTCAATATAAAGGATTGGGATATTTAGCCGGAGGGACAACTACAAGTGGTAATTTTCCAACTTACAATGATAATTCAACTTTATTTGATGGAATTATCGGTGGAACTCAAGATGGGTTTTTAAATCAATATGATAATACGAACATAATGCGGTTAAGTACTTTTGTAGGAGGAGCAGGAGTTGAAAAGATTTTAAGTATTGATGATGCATCATCGACAGGAATAGAGGCTTTTACTTTTGTGGGCTCTACGAGTAGTGTAGATTTTCCTGTAAATGATTTATTAGGATTAGCAGATTATATTGATCTTAGCTATAATGGAGCGAATGACGGGTTCATCATGGATATAAAATATTGCCCACTAGGTGGTTGTAAATTAGCAAATATAGAATCAAACAGTTCAACTAATTATTCTATTTATCCAAATCCTAGCAATGGAATTATAAATATTTCTAATTTAGAAACAAACTCTAGAATAGAAATTATAAATGCAATGGGACAAAAAATTATGGACAAAAAAATGAATCCAAGTATTCTAACTATTGAAATAGATTTATCTAATTATTCCAAGGGATTGTATTTTGTAAAAGTTCAATCCGATTTAGGAATAGAGACTTATAAAATAATTCTACAATAAAATTAAAACAAACTACTTCTTGAATTGCAAACCAAAAAGTAGTATTAACTATAAGATCATGAAAGAAATACTATTTTTTGTTTGTTTACTTATAAATTTCGAAACTTCTTTTTCTCAAGTCATTACTCCTTTAGGTGGAGGCACTACTGGATTTTATGGAGAAACTATACGAAAATTATATACCGACACGATTGATAATGTACTATATGCTGGTGGAGATTTTGGCGAAGCTGGAGGTAAACAATGTTTTGGAATAGCCAAATGGAATGGAACACAATGGGATTCTTTAGGATTAGGAATGAAACCTGCGCCTCCTCAAGTTGCTATGATTACCCATATTCGAGAAATTATAAGATATAAGGATGAGATTTACGTAACGGGTAATTTTAGCAGAATAGGTGGAAAAGATATATATGGAATAGCCAGATGGAACGGCACTGAATGGAACAAGGTCGGAGGAAACTTAATCGACATTGATGATTTTAATGTTAGATATCCAGGAACAGCAAATGGGTTAGAAGTTTATAATGATGAATTATACATAACTGGGAGTTTTGATTCGATTGGTACATTGCCTTGCAAAGGAATAGCAAAATGGAACGGTGCTAATTGGACAGATTTAAGTCAGAATTTTCATACTGGCTGCTATCTTGATGGATTGTATACATTAAAGTTTTTTAATAATGAATTGTATGTAGCAGGTAATTTAAACTGTGGTACGGCAACAGGCACAGAAGAGTATCTTTCTAAACTTGTTGGAACTACATGGATAGATGTTGGGCCGGGATTTAATGGAGATTGTTGGATTAATAAACTAACGATTTTTCAAAACAAACTCTACATCGGTGGATATTTTTTCACTCAGGCAGGAAATGTAGATAATAGTATGGTTTATACTGATGGAGTAAGTTATTTTCCAACTGCTGGCGGAGTGTTGCCAAGTACTCTCAGAGATATGTTTGTATACAAAAATGAATTGTATGTAGGTGGGCAGATAGATGATGCAGGTTTTATGCCCATAGGTCGCATTGCTAAATGGAATGGTATTCAATGGATCAACACTGGGTTAACCATTGAAAGTAATATAAATATTTATGGTATACTTAATAATTTTGCAGAATACAATGGTAAATTAGTCATGGCAGGAGGTTTTAGTTCTATTAATGGTGTTCTAGTTCGCAACATCGCAATGGTCGATTTCACTTCTGGCGTTCCAAACCTAAAACCCAACTCAATTTTCAAAATCTACCCCAATCCAACCAATACCACTTTTACTGTTCAAGCAAAAGATTTAGCTCAATTAGAAAGTATTCAGGTTTATAATGCTTTGGGTCAATTGGTACTTACTCAAAAAGCAGAAATAGAAAATACGATAGATGTTTCTGATATTAGTAAAGGTTTGTATATGGTAGAGGTGAGAACAGATAAGGGAGTTGCTAGAGAGAAATTGATGGTGGAGTAGGTTTTATAATTATTTCATAGTATTTTATTTAGTAAAATTGGAAACAGAATCTGGAATTCAAACCCAAAAAATCATTCTTCAATAATTATTTTAACTTTATTCAAAAACAAATTGGTCTCAAACCCAATTTGTTTTTTCTAATCAATCGTATTATGAAAAAATTTATACTTTTTTTCCTTATTGTTTTCTCTTCTCTAATTACTAAAGCTCAAACAATTCTAAATTTAGGGTTAGGAACTCGGGAAGATTCAACTACAAATTATTCAATTGGGTTTATCCAAAAAATATTTACTGACACTGTCGATAATGTTCTTTATGCTGGAGGTAATTTTGTTTTCGCTGGAGAGAAAAAGTGTTATGGAATCGCTAAATGGGATGGTCAAACTTGGGAACCTTTGGGTTTAGGCTTAAAACCTGCAAACCCACTTAATACATTGATAGAACGAGTTCAGGATATTGTACGATACAAAAAAGAAATTTACATTACTGGAAATTTCTCTCGATGCGGAGGTAAAGATATTTATGGAATAGCAAAATGGGATGGAACAGAATGGAACCAAGTAGGTGGCTTATTAAAAGAGAATGGAGGTTATCCACAAGGGTTTGGTTTTACTATGGAAGTTTATAATGATGAATTGTATGTGATAGGTAGCTTTGATACCATTGGTACAATGCCAAGCAAAGGAATTGCAAAATGGGACGGGACTAATTGGACAGATTTAAGTCAAGGGTATCATTTGACTTGTCAAGATCCAGATAGTAAAATTGCCCTTATTCATTTTAATAATGAATTGTATGTGGGAGGAAACATCAATTGCCTTGGAGGCACAGAAGAATTCTTAGCCAAACGAGTGGGTAATACTTGGGTAAATGTAGGGCCAGGTTTTAATGGAAATTGTTGGATTAATAAAATGACCGTTTTTCAAAATAAATTATATGTTGGAGGTTATTTTTTTACCCAAGCAGGCAATGTAGATAATAGTATGATTTACACAGATGGTTTAACTTATTTTCCTACAGCTGGCGGGGTTTTGCCATCCAATTTACTTGATATGTTCGAATATAAGAATGAGCTGTATGTTTGTGGACAGCTAAATTTCGCTGGTGTTTTACCCATAGATCGAATTGCTAAGTGGGACGGAATTCAATGGATGAATACTGGACTAAGTATTGAAAACTTATTAGTTACTTCAAATAGAGGAACTTTATTCACTTTCGCAGAATACAACGGAAAACTAGCAATCGCAGGAAGCTTTAGCTCCATTAATGGAGTTTTAGCCAATAACATCGCCATGGTCGATTTCACTTCTGGCGTTCCAAACCTAAAACCCAATTCAATTTTCAAAATCTACCCCAATCCAACCAATACCACTTTTACAGTTCAAGCAAAAGATTTAGCTCAATTAGAAAGTATTCAGGTTTATAATGCTTTGGGTAAATTGGTACTTACTCAAAAAGCAGAAATAGAAAATATGATAGATGTTTCTGGTTTTAGTAAAGGTTTGTATATGGTAGAGGTGAGAACAGATAAAGGAGTGGCTAGAGAGAAATTGATGGTGGAGTAGGTTTTTTATCTAATTATTCCAAAGTATTGTATTTTGTAAAAGTTCAATCCGATTTAGGAATAGAAACTTATAAAATAGTTTTACAATAAATTTTCATCGAAGTACTTTTTGACTAAAAATCAAGAAGTACTTTTTTAACTTATTAATCATGAAAAAAAACCTACTTTTCATTTTCTTGTTTTTTAATTTATCTTACTCTTTCTCACAGATCATAACATCATTATCCAAAGGAACTTTCGATGACTCTTTATTGATGCCTTATGGCCCAATAAGATCATTGTTTACAGACACTATTGATAATGTTTTATATGCTGGTGGTGATTTCGTATTTGCAGGGGGAATTAGATGCTATGGAATCGCAAAATGGGATGGTTCAACTTGGAGCAATCTCGGATTAGGATTAAAAGCAAATAACAATGGCTCTTTTGTTTCCCATGTACGAGATATAGTTCGGTTTAAAAATGAAATCTATGTTACTGGAAATTTTAGAGACATAGGAGGAAAAAAAATAAACGGATTAGCCAGATGGAATGGAGTAGAATGGAACTCTGTGGATGGAATACTAAAAGATAATGGCTTAGATGGATTTGCGTTTGCAAATGCATTAGAGGTATATAATAATGAACTTTATGTAATAGGAGATTTTGACAGTATTGGAACTATGCCAAGTAAAGGAATCGCAAAATGGGATGGAATGATATGGACAGATTTAAGTCAGAATTTTAATGTTGGTTGTCAATCTTCTAATAAAATTTCAACATTGAAATTTTTCAACAATGAATTGTTTGTTGCGGGAAACGTTAATTGCATAGGAAATGTTGAAGAAAAATTATCAAAACGTGTCGGGAACAATTGGGTAGATGTAGGTCCAGGTTTTAATGGGGATTGTTGGATTAATAAATTAACAATTTATCAAAACAATTTATACATAGGAGGATATTTTTTCACCACTGCAGGAAATGTAGATAACAGTATGGTTTATACAGATGGCATTAATTTTTTTCCAACAGCTGGAGGAGTACTTCCTAGCAATAATAGAGATATGTTTGAATATCAAAATGAACTTTATGTTTGTGGTCAAATAAATTTTGCAGGTTTCCAACCTATCAATCGTATTGCAAAATGGGATGGAATTCAGTGGATTAATACTGGCTTAAGTATTGAAAGCTATGTAACTTCAGTTGGCACACTTAATAATTTCGCTGAATACAATGGTAAATTAGTTGTGGCAGGAAGTTTCACTTCTATTAACGGTGTACCAGCCAATAACATCGCCATGGTAGATTTCACCGTCGGTATTTCCAATCTAAAACCCAACTCAATTTTCAAAATCTACCCCAATCCAACGAATACCACTTTTACAGTTCAAGCAAAAGATTTAGCTCAATTAAAAAGTATTCAGGTTTATAATGCTTTGGGTAAATTGGTACTTACTCAAAAAGCAGAAATAGAAAATATGATAGATGTTTCTGGTTTTAGTAAAGGTTTGTATATTGTAGAGGTGAGAACAGATAAAGGAGTGGCTAGTGAGAAATTGATGGTGGAGTAGGGGATTTATTTAAGATTTTTAAACCCGCTTGGTTTTTTATGAATCAAGCGGGTTTTTTATTACAGTTAGTTGTTATTTGGATGAGATCCTTCGCTGCGCTCTGGATGACACAAAGCCGCACTTTGGCTAACAGGTAATTGAATGAGATCCTTCACTTTGCTCTGGATGACAGGGAAGTTGCTCTATAAAAGACAAGGAATAAGAATGAGATCCTTCGCTACGCTCTGGATGAGAGGGAATTGCGCTCCTGATTGCAGCGGCATCCATTTTTCTTTTTCAGAAAAATGATACAGCGGAAAGCAGGATTAAGCGCCCAAATTTTATTTATAAAAAGAGTAAGGAAAAACTAATTGGATACTTATTGGATGAGATCCTTCGCTGCGCTCTGGATGACAGGAAAGTTGCTATCTGGATGACGGAAGGAATTGGATGAGATCCTTCGCTACGCTCTGGATGACGAAAAAAATTATACTTCCTGCAATAGGTGAATTCTTAGGATTCAATAGAATAAATCATTAAAAAACCTATAAATACCTTTCAATATCTTTCAAATCTTCGGGAGAATCTATCGATAAAGACAAATGGGAACTCACAGCAGTTTTAATTTTATATCCGTTTTCTAACCAACGCAATTGTTCTAAATTTTCTGCCAGTT
>JBBQYA010000108.1:0-8505 GCA_038209155.1 Sphingobacteriales bacterium
CCGAATTTTTGTGCAGGTAAAACGCTTTGTGGATGTAAAATTTTGGCTCCGAAATAAGCTAACTCCGCAGCTTCATCAAAAGAAAGATAAGGAACAGGTTTGGTAGCATTTACAATTCTAGGATCATTATTATGCATTCCATCTATGTCTGTCCAGATTTGAATTTCATCGGCTAATAATGCAGCACCAATCAAAGAAGCTGAATAATCACTCCCTCCTCTTTTCAAATTATCTATTTGACCAAAATTATTTCTACATATAAAACCTTGAGTTATGATAATATTTTCTGAAATATTACTTTCCAAAATTGGTTTTAAATTGCTTCGTAAAAAGTCTATTTCTGGTTCTGCATTCTCATCAATTTTCATAAAATCTAGAGCAGAAAGAAGTATGGATTTCATTTTTTTAGACTCTAAATAAAAATGAAATAAAGCTGTGGAGATTAATTCTCCTTGAGCAATAATTATTCTTTCTTCATTTTTTGTGAATAAATCAATAGTAAACGTTTCTAAATAATTAAAATGTTCATTAATTAAATTTAAAGATTTTTCTTTGTAAATAATATCAGAAAATAATTCATTTACATATTCATGATAAAAAATTCTTAGGAGAGAAATTTCTTTTAAAGCATTTTCTAAATCATTATTATATAGAAATTCAGTTATTTGTAATAATTTATTGGTGGTTCCAGCTACAGCTGATAAAACGATTATTTGTTTCTGATTTTGCTTAATCAATTCCACTAAATTCTGCATTCTTACAGGATTTCCAAGCGAAGTTCCACCGAATTTTAATACAATCATTTCGTAATCTATAATTTTTAATTTAAGTAGAAAGTAAATTTTTAATATAATTAAAGAGTAATTAAAAAAATTAAAATCGTAATTATAAAATCAGATACGATGAACTACCAAACCACAATGTAATTTAGGTTCGAACCAAGTAGATTTTGGAGGCATTACTAATCCTGCATTTGCAACTTCTATTAATTGAGAGATTGATGTAGGATACAAGGAGAATGCAACTTCTGCCTTTCCACTATTTACTTGATATTCTAGATCTTCAATACCTTTTACACCACCAGAAAAAAAAATTCTTTCGTCTGAACGAGGGTTATCTATTCCTAAAATCGGTTTTAAAATATGGTTTTGAAGAATACTTACATCTAATAAACTAACTGGATCTTGGTCGATTAATAAATTATTTTTTGGAGTTAAATGATACCATATATGATCTAAATACATTCCAAAGCTTCTAAAAGTAAAAGGTTTAAATGGTTTTCCTAAATGTTTTTTAACAATAAAATCTTTTTCAATTGCATTTAAAAATTCATTAGTTTTTAAAGAATTTAATCCTTTTATCAACCGATTATATTCAAAAATTAATAATTCATCTGTAGAAAACAATAAGGTCGAAAAAAAATTATAATCCTCTTTTCCCGTGTGTTTTAAATTTAATTTTCGTTTGTGAATACCTAAAACTGAAGCAGCAGCAGCACGATGGTGCCCATCCGCAATGTAGGTAGCATCCATTTTATTAAATAAAGAAATTAAAGTCGAAATGTCATATTCGTTCTTTACAAGCCATAATCGGTGCTTTACGCCGTCATTTGTATAAAAATCTACTTCTGGTTTTTTAGTTATGTAGCTTGAAATAATATTTTTTATTTCACTATTTGGTAAATAAGTAATTAACACTGGATTAGAATCTATACCTGTTTGTTCTAAATAATCAATTATTCCCTTTTCTCTTTCCTCGCGAGTGTGCTCATGTTTGCGAATGGTATTATTTAAATAATCATCAATTGCAGATGTAGCCCAAATACCTGTTTGTTTCGTTTCTCTTGTTTGATTTTGATAAATATAAAAACATTCTTTTTCGTCTTCTATTAAAATTTTATCTTCAATAAATTCAGAAAAATTTTCGTTTATTTTCTTAAAAATTATGTCTTGTTTGGTACCTCGCAGAAATTGATGATCTGCAACTGGTTCCATTAAATTTAAAAAAGAATGCTTATTACTCAGTGCAATTTCTTTAGCTTCCAGTGTAAACATTTCTTCAAAAGGTTTAGCAACTACCTCCTTCAAATAATCAGGATGTGGTCTTAAGCCTTTGAAAGGTTTAATTTGGGGCATAAAAAATTAGGTTTACTTAGAAAAATGAGCAATAATTAATTGGGCTAGTTCTACTCCAACGCGTTCTTGAGCTTCGGAAGTACTTGCACCAATATGTGGGCTTAAAGAAATTTTTGAATGTTTCAATAGATCCTCAGATGGTTTTGGTTCATTTACAAATACATCCAAACCTGCAAATGCTACCTGTCCAGAATCTAAAGCTGCAATTAATTCTTTTTCATCAATCACTCCACCTCTTGAACAATTAACTAAAATAACTCCTTTTTGCATCATTGCTAATTCCGCTTTTCCAATCACTGCTTTATCCATTTCAGCTGCAGGAATATGAATAGTTATAAAATCACTTTGCGAAAATAGTTCATCAGCACTAACTGAATGAACTCGCAAATTAATTTTATTACCTCCGGAAAACTCTAAAGTCAATTCAGGATTAAATTCATATAAGTCGTAAGCCAAAACCTTCATTCCAAGTCCTAAACCAATTTTTGCAGCTTCTTTTCCTATTCTTCCAAATCCCATTATTCCTAAGGTTTTACCTCTAAGTTCTGTGCCCTTACTATAATCTTTTTTCAGATCATTGAAAGCGGAAACACCTTTGTTTGGCATTTGCCTATTGGACTCGTGTAGAAATCTTGCTGCTCCAAAAAAGTGTGCGAAAACTAATTCTGCAACACTTATGGAAGAAGCAGACGGAGTGTTAATTACTGTTAATCCTTTTGATCTAGCATATTCCACATCAATATTATCCATTCCTACTCCTCCTCTACCAATCAGTTTTAAATTTGGAATTTGATCAATTAATTCTTTTCGTACTTTGGTAGCACTGCGAACTGTTATTGCATCATAATTACCAAGTTTAGAAGCTAATTCATCTTGAGGAATAGTTTGAGTATCAACTTGAAAACCAGCTTCTTCGAGCATTCTTTTTCCAACTGGATCTATTCCATCATTGGCAAGTATTTTTATCATTTTTATATGTTTTTATTTAGTTGGATTGAATTCTTGCATTGCTTTTACCAAAACCTCTACACTTGAAATAGGAAGTGCATTGTACATAGATGCTCTAAAACCTCCTGCACTTCTATGGCCTGTTAATCCAATCAGATTATATTTTTTTACATGAGAATTAAATAAGCTTTCATGTTCTGGATCAACAGTTACAAAACAGGCATTCATTCTAGATCGATCTTCTTTAGCAACATTTCCTTTAAACAAAGGATTTCTATCAATTTCTGAATACAATAAATCTGCTTTTGCTTCATTCAATAATTGAATGGCAGAAACTCCACCCATCTTTTTGATCCATCTAAGGGTAAGCATAGAAACATAAATTGGAAAAACTGGAGGAGTATTATACATACTTCCACCTTCTATTTGTACTTTATAATCAAGCATAGCAGGAATTGCTCGAGATAGTTTTCCTAATAATTCATTTTTTACAATAATTAAAGTTGTACCCGCTGGACCCATATTTTTCTGTGCTCCAGCATAGATTAATCCAAAATCTTTTACATTAATTGGTCTGCTAAACATATCAGAGGACATATCGCAAACCATTGGAATAGGAGATTTTGGAAATTCCTGCATTTGTGTTCCATAAATTGTATTGTTGGATGTAATATGAAAATAAGGTGCATCGGAAGGTATCTCATATTGTTTTGGAATGTGAGAAAAATTTTCTGACTTGGAACTTGCCACAATATTTACTTTTCCGAAAAGCTTTGCCTCTTTAATTGCTTTAGTTGCCCAAACTCCCGTTTCTAAATAAGCTGCTGTTTTATTTTCGTCCAATAAATTGAAAGGAACCATAGAAAATTGCAAACTTGCACCTCCTTGCAAAAACAAAACAGAATATCCAACAGGAACTTTAGCTATTTCTTTTACCAAAGTTACTGCCTCGTCTAATACAGCTTCAAAAGCTGGTGATCTATGAGAAATTTCTAATAAAGAAAGTCCTGAGTCGTTAAAATTTAAAACAGCTTTTGCTGATTCAGTTAAAACTTCGTCTGGCAGAATTCCTGGTCCTGCTCCAAAGTTATGTTGTTTTTCCATGGCTTATGTTTTATATAATTTTATTTAAATAAATATTAATTCTTAAAAGTTTGCGGTTAATCGTAAATTAATTTGTCTTCTGGTTAAAAAATTAGGAATAGCATAAGTATTTGCGTCTATATCTTTAATCCAAAGAAAGGAAATAGTGTTTTGAATTTGTAATAAATTAAAAATTTCAGCATATAAAACAATGGATTTCAATTTTCCTATGTTAGCTGTTTGCGTTTGTTGCGATCTTTTTCCAACAAATTCTTTTGAAAAACCCATATCTACTCTTCTGTATGCTGGCACTCTTAATACGTCTTTATATCGCTGAAAGTCTGGCGGCCCTAGTGGCAATCTTCCACCATAAATTAAATTTAAGTGAGCTTTATAACTAGGGTCTTTTAACAATTTATCTTGAAAAAAGATTGAAAAATTCACACGTTGATCTGTCGGTCTTGGAATAAATCCTGGCTCAATTCTTTCAGTCACATCTTCTGATATTTTTTTAAAGTAGAAATCATCGTTTAAATCTTCTTCTGTTTTTAAAAATGATAACGTAAACCAAGATTCTAAACCATCAACAAATTCCCCATTTAATTTAAAATCTGCACCTGCAGCATATCCTTTGGCATTATTTGTCGCATAATATCGAATACGAACATTGTCTATTTCGTAAGGAATTAAATTATCTAGTTGTTTGTAATATAATTCAGAAATAAATTTAAAGGACTTATTAAAAAGGGTAATATTATAATCCGCAGCCGCTACATAATGAATAGAACGTTGTGCTTTAATGTTTTTATTTAAAACACCCGTCAAACTTCTAAATTCTCTATAAAATGCTGGTTGATAATATACTCCTGCACTAATTCTGAAAAGTACATCTCTTTTCCAGTTTTTGGGTTTGAAAGCATAGGTTGCTCTTGGGCTTAATAAAAATTCATTATTAAAACTCCAATAAGTAGCTCTAATACCTCCCGTCAAGGTACTGATGGTGTTTTCACTAAAAGAATATGTATTTTGTAAATATGTAGAGGTTCTGTTGGTAATTAATGAATTTTTTGATTTATAAACCTCTTGTAATAAAATTTGATTATCATTATCTGGAACTGCAAAACCTGCTGAATCTACTAGTTTCCATTCGTTTAATCGATCATCTATTTGTTCAACTTGAAATCTTGCTCCCCAAGAAAGTAAATTTTTGCCGGCAATCCAAGTTCCTTTATGCTCTACATTCGCTACGTTTGCTGTTAAATAATTTCTAGAATGATTAATAAAAGTTCCAATTCCTCGATCTGCAATCACTTCGCCAAAATTTGCTTTTCCAAAATCGGCTTCAACTCGCTGAAAAATATATCGACCCTCCACATCAAATGTTTCTGTTTCATCAATTTTAAAAACAGAAGTCAGAAATTTCAATCGAAGTTTATTAGTTGTATAAGTAGTTGACAATCCGCCCATTAAAGTAGAAAACTTATCTTTTTCTTCACCCTTAAAATCAACTCTTAACCGAAAAACTTCTCCCACTTGACCAAAAGTTGTTTCTCTATCCTGCGGAATTAATTGATATTGATTACTACTATAATTGCTTAAAAATGCGATTTCCCATTTCTCATTCAGCATTCTGGTCACATAAGCTTGAATATCTACAAAATTGGGTCTATACTCTCCTCTTGTATCTAATGAATTTAAAAGAAATTGATTACTTCTTTGTCTTGCTCCAAACAAGTATGTGGTTTTATGATTTTTAGAACTGCCTTCCAAATTCATAGAAAGACCTTGAAATCCACCTGCAATAGTACCACCAAATGTTTTGGGTTTTTTGTAGGTTATATCCAAAACAGAGGAAAGTTTATCTCCATATTTAGATTCAAATCCTCCGCCAGAAAACTTAACTCCAGATACCATGTCAGAATTGATAAAACTTAAACCTTCTTGCTGACCAGAACGGACTAATAAAGGTCTGTAAATTTCAAAATCATTAACATAAACAAGATTTTCATCATAATTTCCGCCTCTTACATTATATTGAGAACTTAATTCATTATTTGAAGATACTCCAGGCAAGGTTTTTAATATAGATTCAAAACTTCCAGAAGCATTGGGTAAGGATGTTACTAATTTTGGATCTATCCGAGTGATGCCAGTATTTCTACTTTCTTTCTCGCTTATGACAGCCTCTTTTATGTTAAAAGATTTCAAAACTAATTTTTGAGAGATGTTTTTCTCTTCACCATTTTTTAAATTAATAATCAGCTTTTTAGATTCAAAGCCAATAGAACTGACAACGATTACTATTTTTTTTTCTGCCGGAACAGACAATCTAAAATTTCCGAGATTATCAGTATAGGTGCCTGTAGAAGTTCCTTCTATTGCAATAGAAACTTGAGGAAATTCTTTATCAGATTCATTCGTTATTTTACCAAAAACTATAGCTGTTTTTTGAGCAAAACTAAAGGAAATAAAAAATGAAAACAAAATGACTAGAATGGGTAGTCTAAGTAAATGCATAGAATTTTAAACGAATATTAAACTTCTAGGGTATCTACTCTCATTTTTTTCAATTCTGCAATTTCCATACTTGGATCTTCAGATGAAAAAATTGCATTTCCTGCAACCAAAACATTGGCACCAGCTTTTAAAAGTGCTAAGGAATTTTGGTAAGAAACACCACCATCTACTTCAATCATTGCATCCGATTCTTTTTCTCTAATTAAGATACATAGTTTTCTGACTTTCTCATAGGTCTGTTCTATAAACTTCTGCCCTCCAAATCCAGGGTTTACAGACATAATGCACACCAAATCTACTTCTGTAATTATATCTTCTAAAACTGAAATAGGAGTATGAGGATTGATAGCTACACCTGCTTTCATTCCTAAAGACTTGATAGCTTGAATGGTACGGTGCAAATGAGTACATGCCTCATAATGTACAGTTAAAATTTTAGCTCCAACCCGTTTAAAATCTTCCAAATACTTATCAGGATTCACAATCATTAAATGAATATCCAAAGGCTTTTTGGCATGATGAAATATAGAAGAAATAACAGGAAATCCGAAAGAAATATTAGGTACAAATACTCCATCCATTACATCTACATGAATCCAATCTGCATTACTTTCATTTATCATTTCAACATCTGCTTGTAGATTTGCAAAATCTGCAGAAAGTATTGAAGGAGCAATTAGATGTTTCATTCTGTAAATATATGGTTTTTTAAAAAAATTTTGTTCAATGAACAACAAATAATAGACTTCGAACGTAGTAAAAAGAATACTTTACAATTCTATCTAAATTTTTATTTCCTAAGAAGTTTTTTAATTAAAAAGTTATGAAAAAAGTCATTTTAGTCTTATTCGCGTTGGTTTTAATAAGCAAAACTTATGCTCAGGATTTATTCGTAGCCAAAAATATTAATGTGGGTTTCTATTCTAAAACTCCATTAGAAGATATAGAAGCTGAAAGTAAAATTGGATATGGTGTAATGCAATTAGGTAAAAGAGAATTGAATTTCACTATAAAAGTATCTTCTTTCAATTTTCCTCGACCACTTATGCAAGAGCATTTCAATGAAAATTACATGGAAAGTGAAAAATTTCCTAACGCGAGTTTTAAAGGAAAACTAAACGAAGAATATAATTTGACTGTAGATGGAGTATATAAAGTTTCAGCTACTGGTAAATTAGAAATGCATGGAGTTGAAAAAGATAGAACTATTGACGGAGTTTTAACTGTTAAAAATGGTCAAATATTGCTTTCCACCAGCTTCAAGGTACTATGTGCAGATCACAAAATTAAAATTCCAACAATGGTAATAGCAAAAATTGCAGAAGAGGTTACTGTAAGTGTCAACGGAATTTTTAATCCTTTTTCAAACAATAAATAATAATTTTTTTAAGATCCCAATAAAATAGCAACCTACAATATTGATAAAAAGCTATTATTTGTTTCTCTTTAGTAAAAAATTTACCACATTTCACTCTATTTAAATTAAAAAAAGGATACGATTTAACGCCGTACAATTAGATAGCTATCAATATTAATTTTACAGATTCTTTATTTTTTGATAATTCATTCTCAATAACAACATTAACTTTTTTTATTTTTTAAATAAAAAATCAGTGAGAGTGGCGAAAAATGCCAGATTATAATCGAATCAACATTGATTATTCTATCTTTTTGGCGACAGTATTATTTTATTAAAAATTGCCGCTATTCTACATTAAAAGGTTTCAGCTTTGTATTTAATATTTTAAAACCAATAATTCACCAATAAAAAAAGGAAGTCAATCGACTTCCTTTTTAATTCTACAATAAAAAATAAAATTAA
>JBBQYA010000109.1:0-8479 GCA_038209155.1 Sphingobacteriales bacterium
CAGCAAGTTCTACCTGCAGATTATAGGTAGTAGATTTTATATTTACATCGATTGTACCATCTGAATTTATGGGAACTAATCCATAATTCAATGGGTTTACATTTGTATTTAATTCTGCTTTTGCTTCCAGAATTAAATTTATTTCTTTTGCAGAAATGATGATTAAACAAAAAGTAATTATGCTTAAAATTATTTTTGAGTATAGATCAGTTTTCTGGTTTGTTTTTTTTATAAAATAGATAAAACTATATAAATAATTAAAACAAAAGATTTTTAAAAGCTTCTAAAAATGGAAATGGAATTAAAATCTATTTAAGCATTTTAAAATTTGGATTTATTAAGAAAACATTTAAAAGATGACCATCTAAATCATAAAAACTTTCTTGATATATAAATCTATGAACTTAACATTCGACAGAAATAGTATCACCAGCTTTTACATCTATTTGTATCTTATCTATTATTTATTGCATGGTTTCTAAAGATAAGGAGGCAATTACCTCAGTTATTCTTCTGCTATCAGCAATTTCTTTCTTTAAGAATGTTTTATTTAATAACATAATATAACCAAATTTATTTACAAACATGTAGGCTCCACTTTCATTTGTAAAAGCTAGATTGAAATTAAAATTTAATTGATTAATAAACGCAATAGATTTTTTTAATCTGAAATTGGTAAACTGATAAACAAAATTTTGTCATAAGGTTTAGTTTTTAAAAGGAACAGTAAAACTACATTATCTTAATTTTACATAAAATTTAAAATTAATTTAGTTTATTGGAATTCCATACCAAGTATATTTGTAGAACATAGAAGATCTAACTAATTTATTTTTGCTAAAATATAACTTTAACCAATCTTCCTGTTCTTTTAAATTTAAAAGTACTTCTTTTAATGTTTTCTCTATTTCAGATTTCATTTCTAAAATATTCTCACTAGAGTTTTTAATATTTAATAATTTTCTTTCAGATTCTTTGATTTTAATATTTGCCAGATCAAACATTTTTTGAATTTCTATGTCTGGCTTTTTTGGTCTAAATTGTTGATTCCTATAATTAATAAATTGATTGAAATATCGTATTCCATCATTGAAATCATGAATAGCGTCATTATAAACATTAACAGCAATGTTTTCAATTTCCATTTTAGTAAACATCAATTTATTAAATATTAATTCATTCCTTTTTCCATTTTTTTCTATTCTGTAAACTTTTGAAAATAATTGTTCTGTTTTATCTTGAGTTTGAAAAATATTTATTGAATCGGAATAATTAAAAAATGCTTTTGATTTATTTTCTTGAGTTTTACCTTCATAAAATTCCTGATTTGATATAGGATAATTTAAAAATTGCCATAAATAATCAAATGGAATGTGAGTTTTTATAAATTCTTTAGGATATACTTTGTAAAATTTATTATCTATTTTTTTATAAAATTTATTGTTGCTAACATAGCCTGATGCCCAAGTTGGATCGAATAAATACCATGTTCCTTCTATAAACGCTGCATTCCAAGCGTGAGTAAGATTTGCGAAATTTTCTTCTGTTCGAGTATATCCATCAATTGTAAATGCTTTAATTCCAACTTTTATACATATTTCACTGAACAATAAGGCATAGTTTTCACAGATGCCCTTTTTTGTTTCAAGAGGCTTATTTATTTTATTTTCTATGTTTTCGTAGTTATCAATTGCATACATGTTTTCTATATCATATTCAATTTTAGATGCCAACCAAATAAAAACAGCTCTAGATTTTTCATTTTCTGTTTTGAAATTTTGCAATATATATTTAGCAATATTATCTGTTGAAAAGGATAAAGAATCGGGAAGTTGTAAGGCAATTTTATCAATTTCTTGGTACTCATTTTTTATAATTTTTTGAGCAAATAAATTGTTTGAAAAGAAAATAAAAGTAATATAGTATATAATGAATTTCATGATTGATTAATTCGAGTATGCAATAAATAAAGACAATTTTAACATTAATTTAATGTTCATTTCTCTTTTTAATCACCCCACCCGATGCTTCTTTTATAGTATTAGCAAATACAAATGCTTTGGGATCAACTTCGTAAACTAAGTTTTTTAACTTTCTCATCTCCAATCTTGTAATTACCGTAAAAATAATATCACACTCAGCACTTACTTCAAAACTACCGGGCAGAAAACCTCTTTCGCCTTTATAAATACTAATTCCTCTACCAAGATTATTTACCAATTGATATTTAATAATTTCACTTTTAGCAGAAATAATAGTAACTCCAGTATATGCTTGAATACCTTCTACTACATAATCTATACAACGAGTTGCTGTAAAATAAGTAAGTACAGAATATAATGCGGTTTCTATTCCAAATTTAAATGCGGCGATGGTAAAAATAAGCACATTCAATCCAAGTATAATTTCAGTAATGGTAAAAGATGTTTTCTTTAAAGTGTATAGTGCCAACACTTCAATTCCATCTAAAGCTGCACCAGCTCTCATGACCAATCCGATGCCTATACCGAGGAATACGCCTCCGAAAATGGATATAATTAATTTGTCTGTAGTGATAACAAATTCAGGTAATATCCATAAACAAATACCTAAAAGTACAACACTTAAAAGTGTTCTTAATGCAAATCTTTTTCCAACAGAAAAATAGCTAATGATAATTAAAGGAAGATTTAAAAGAATAATAACAAATGTTAAATTTATATGATATAGTTCATGAATTAATAAGGATATACCTGTGAGACCACCATCAAAAAAATGATTTGGAACTAGGAAACCTTTCAACGCAAAACCTGCAAAGACAACACCAAAAAGTATTAATAAAAAATCTTGAATTATCTCAAGCGGATTTGTTGATTTATGTTTTTTAAAAGAAATTGCAATTTTGTCTTGTAAATGCGAAATGTTTTTTTGCTTGTTTTCTATTTTTTCTTTTTTAGCTGTTAAGGTGAAAAATTGATGCAATGTTAAAAACTCCACCTGTTTTAATTGCCATTCTGCCATGGTATTTAAAATACCAATTTTTTTATATTCCTCGAATAGTTTATCAGCATATAGGGTATATTCATCTCCACCTAAATAAAATAAATCTGCATCACAAATAATTTCAGCAAGTTGATTAAGAGGTGTTTGTGGAAGTTTAGTTGCCATGATTAAAGCACAAATAGCATTTATCTGCTCTTCATTATAAGAGAAATTAGGTAAATGTTTTTTTGCGATAACGCAACCTAAGGCTTCATGCTCTACATGATTTTCTAAAAACCCAGCATCATGAAATAAAGCAGCTGTTTTTAAAATAATTAAATCATCACCTTTAATGTTTTCTTTTATTGCTAAATATTCTGATGCAGCTATTACGTTTTTAGTATGTTGTACATTATGGTAAGTAATATATGTTGGTAATTCTTTTTCTAATTTAGGAAGTAAAAAAGAATACGCCAGTTCGTAGTTCATAAATTTATCTTAGGCTAAAAATTTATTTAATTAAGTACTTCATAAAGTGTAATTTCTGAAGATTTATTTTTCAAGCTGGTAGATCCAATTTTTTTACAATTAAAAGATTGCTTTACTACTTCGTAGCATTTTTCAGTAATTACAATTTGTCCGATTCCTGCTGCACTTTGTAATCGTTGCGAAGTATTTACTGTATCGCCGATTACAGTATAGTCCAATCTGCGTAACGTAGCAGAACCAATATTGCCAGAAATCATTTCCCCACTATTGATTCCAATAGAAACTTTAGGTGAAAAACTACGTTCAGAAGGCAAAGAATCAATTTTGTTTCTGATTGCAATGCTTGCATCTATGGCTCTATCTAAATGATATTCACCTTTAAAAACAGCCATTATACAATCGCCTATAAACTTATCTACCATTCCATTTTGTGCAATGATTTCTTTTACCATCACATCAAAATAGGTGTTTAACATTTTTACCACTGTATCTGGTTTTTCATTTTCGCTGATGGAAGTAAATCCACAAATATCAATAAATGCTACAGATGCTTCAATATTTTCATTATCAGTTAAAGATGCTTCGTACTCTCTAGAATTCATAAAACTTAGCACGTTTTCATCTACATACATTTTTAAAATGTTGTTTTCTTTTATAGCTTTTAAAGTTTCTTTAATTTGTTTGACATGAAGAATTGTTTTCTCCATGGTAAGTTCCAAATCTTCAAAATTTACAGGTTTTGTAATAAAATCAAATGCGCCACGGTTCATTGCTACTCTAATATTATCCATGTCTCCATAAGCGGAAACCATCACTGCTTTTATCAATGGATTTCCTTCTCCTAATTTAGTTAGCAAGGTCAATCCATCCATTTCTGGCATGTTTATATCACTCAGAACAATTTCTATATCAGGGTGTTGAAGAATTTTATCCAATGCATCATTGCCGTTTACAGCAAAAACAAATTCATATTTCTGTTCTCGAATTTTCTGTCTGAATTTCTGGCGAATTAGCATTTCTAAATCTGCTTCATCGTCGGCAACCAAAATTTTTGTCATAATAATTTGGTTTTTAATTTTTCTTTTAGTGTAGTAAAATCAAGTGGTTTTGTCAAAAAATCATCTGCACCAAGTTCCATCGCCATGTTATAATTTTCATCATCACCATAGGCAGTTATCATCATCACAATAGGAGGGGGTAATTCGTATTTTTCTTTTATTTGTTTTAAAAGCTCCAAACCACTCATACCTGGCATATTGATATCGCTCAAAATTAATACAGCTTCATGTTCATGATTTTTCATGAAATCTAAAGCTTCTTCCCCAGAAAAAGCAAAGGCGAATTCCACTTCACCTGTCTTAATTTCTTTTCGAAAACGTTGCTGAAATAGCATTTGAACATCATTTTCATCATCTACTACTAAAATCTTCATGCTGTGTTTTTTGTTGGCAAGATAATTATAAAACTCTTTTCTTCTCCTTCTTTTGTCTCAACTTTCAACTCACCTCCATGTCCTTTTTTCATCATATCATAACTTGTTTGAATCACGGATTTATGGATTTTATTGATTTGATTATTACATTTATTTTGTATCATCATTAATTCAGATTAAAGGCAATTGAATAATAAATGTTGTTCTTTCTTGATCAATCGTCTCTACTTTCAACTCTCCTCCATGTCCTTTTTTCACAATATCATAACTCATACTTAAGCCTAAACCAGTTCCTTTTCCAGTAGGTTTGGTGGTGAAAAAGGGTTGGAATATTTTATCTAATACTTTTTGTGGAATGCCGTTTCCGTTGTCAATAACTCTTATTTCTACTTTGTCGCCGACTTTTTTTGTACTTACAGAAACAGTTGGTTCATAATTATTGATAGCAGTTGCGTTTTGTTCCAATTTTTTTTTCTTTTCTGAAACAGCATAAAAAGCATTGGTTAATAAATTCAAAATTACTCGCCCAATATCTTGTGGAATAATGTTGATTTTTTCAATAGTTGAATCAAAATCTGTTTTTAATAAAGCATTAAACGACTTGTCTTTGGCTCTAAGTCCGTGGTAGCTTAATCGAAGATATTCATCTGCTAATGCATTAATATCGGATGGTTCTTTCACAGCACTGCTGCTTCTTGAATGTTGCAACATCCCTTTCACTATGGAATCTGCACGTTTTCCATGAAACATAATTTTTTCTTCATTTTCTTCTATTGTTTTTGCAATGGATTTAATTTCGGCTAAATTTCCCTTTTCAATTTCTTCCAGCATTTCCTCGATCATTTCTTTATTTAGTTCAGAAAAATTATTGACAAAGTTCAATGGGTTTTGAATTTCGTGAGCAATACCAGCTGTGAGTTCGCCCAAACTAGCCATTTTTTCAGATTGAATTAATTGATTTTGAGTTTTTTGTAATGAATTCAAACTTTCCTCCAATTCGGTTTTTTGTTTCATTATTTCCGACGTTCTTTCCAAAACCAAAATTTCCAATTCTTCTTTACGAATTGCGATCGCTTTATTGATTTCTGCTTCGTGCAATCGAATAATTCTGTCCTGTTCTGCTGCTTTATTTTGTCTATTTAAAACAATTAAAATAGCGATCATCCAGATGAATGCAAAACCAGGAATATTGTCTATAGAGTTTTCCCATTCTTTGTAAAACGTTTCTCTAAATGTTTCTAAAAGATCACCTAAAAATGATAAAATGATTACTGGGGCAACCGCTAAGATTAGCATGTTTTGTTTTTCAAACACTTTTTGAACAATGCAAAAAATAAGTAAAGCTAGGAGTGAGGCATGAAAAACCCATTTGAAACTATCAATTTTTGATATTATTTCAATGGATAAAAGAGCGATTAAATAAAAAATTGCAATAGTAAAAAACCGATCTAATTGCAATAAATTAAGTTTTTTACTTTGTTTTCTAAGTTTTAAACATATAATTAGTCCAATTATGAAAGATGCAAAAGACATATATTGATTGTTTTTATTGTAGATTAAGTCTGCAATATAATTTTAAAAATCTAAATCATACACTGTTTAAAGCACAGATTTAAATTGATTTAAAGATTTCACATATTTGGTAAATTTGGCTCATTTCATAGATTTCGTTTCATTTCAGAGAACTAATCTTTTAAAGATTAGACTTTTACTACCAAAATTTAATAGTAAACCAACTTCAAGTTTATATGCTTTTAAATAGTTTAAAACTTAAGCAAGATGCACATCTTCAAGAGCTATTGAAGCTTTTAATTCAACTAAAACTTTTCCTTCCACAACAAAATCTGCTCTTCTTTTTCCGATTGGTTCTTGTAATTCCTTATAGAAAATTTCCTGCTCAATTTCTCTTACAAACTCCAATTTTGCCTGTTTTAACTCCTAGGCAAGAGCTCTTTAATAGATGACCTCTTGGAAACCGTTTCCTAAAAATTTATGCACTTCAAAGGATGCTCCGATAATTATTTCTATAATTTCTTTGTACTTTAAATCTACATTCATAATTATTTTATTTATTTAAATATTTGTAATCTTTTAACTTTCAATGCAACAGCATTCCCCCTTTGTCTGAATCACGGATTTAAGGGATTTATGGATTTCACGGATTTTTATTTTTTTGCATACCCTTTTATCTGAATCACGGATTTAAGGGATTTATGGATTTCACTGATTTGTTGAATTTGTTTATTTTTCTGTGTCATCTTTTAATCATTTAAATCCGTAATTCAGACAACAGATAATTGAATAATAAACACACTTCCTTCTCCTTCCTTCGTTTCCACTTTCAGTTCTCCCCCATGCGCTTTTATAATATCATAACTCAAACTCAATCCTAACCCAGTGCCCTGCCCGGTTGGTTTGGTGGTAAAGAAGGGTTGGAATATTTTATCGACAATATTTTGCGGAATGCCGTTTCCGTTGTCATTTATAGAGATCAAAATAGAATCTCCGACTTTTTTGGTGCTGATAGAAACAGTTGGTTCATAAGTCTCATCCTGCTGTGTCTCGACTCGTTGGGAAGCTTGTCGAAGGGTATTTTTCTCATTTACAGCATAAAAAGCATTGGTCAGCAAATTCAAAACCACTCTTCCAATATCCTGAGGAATGATATTTATTTTTTCAAGAGAAGCATCAAAATCAGTTCTCATTATTGCATTAAAACTTTTGTCTTTTGCACGTAAGCCATGATAGCTCAATCTTAAATATTCATCACAAAGAGCATTGATATCCGTTGGCTCTTTCTTGCCAGAACTGCTTCTTGAATGTTGCAGCATTCCTTTTACAATAGCATCAGCACGCTTGCCATGGTGGTTTATTTTATCTAAGTTTAAAATCACATCCGTAGCAATCTCTTTTGCATCTTCATGATTGCCATTGTCTAATTCGGTTTTCATTTCCTCCAGCAGTTCTTTGCTTACTTCACTAAAATTATTTACAAAGTTTAAAGGGTTTTGTATTTCGTGTGCAATGCCTGCAGTGAGTTCACCAAGGCTGGCCATTTTTTCGGATTGGATAAGTTGAGTTTGGGTTTGTTTTAGTTCGGTTAACACTTTATTTGTTTGGTCCCGTTGGTATTCAATTTCTTGTTTTTGCTTTTGCAAAAGGGTGTTGGCTTTTTGTTTTATCCGGTTACTGCGGATTAATACAATTACCGAGATAATAATTAAACCCAACACAATTAATGCGCTGATTAAAAAATTACGCTGCCCTTTTTTTTGTTCGTTTAGTTCTGTTATCTGCGCTTCTTTTTTGGAAAGATCATAATTGTATTGAAGCATGCTGGTTTTATTGGTGATCTCACTGTTGAGCATACTATCCCGGTAAGCGATGTACTGTATGTGATTGAGGTAAGCATTTTGGTAATCTCTTTTATAAGTATAGGCATTGGCAAGAGCAAAAGTATTGTCTCTTAAATATTCTACTGTTCCCATTTCTTTTGCAGCAGCCAAACCTTGCTGCCCGTAATAGATGGCACTATCCACCATCTGTTTCTTTAAATAAGCCCGCGATAAAATCCCATAAATCCAACTCTCACCTTCC
>JBBQYA010000110.1:0-8168 GCA_038209155.1 Sphingobacteriales bacterium
CTTTTTGTACAAAAGGCACATGTTTTACAAATTCAACCAATAAAGCTTCTAGTTTAGAACCGGTTTTTAAAGGTCTTTTAAAAGCAATTGCTTGAGAAGCAGTAAATAATTCTATCGCAAGTATTTTTTCTAAATTATTAATTACTCTTAAAGCTTTGGTAGCAGCATTTGCTCCCATACTTACATGATCTTCTTGTCCGTTAGATGATACAATTGAATCAACACTCGCCGGAGTACAAAGTTGTTTGTTTTCACTTACAATAGATGCTGCGGTATATTGAGGTATCATTAGGCCAGAATTTAATCCAGCTTCTGAAACTAAAAAACAAGGTAAACCTCTCTGACCAGAAATTAATTGAAACGTTCTTCGCTCAGAAATACTTCCCAATTCCGACAAAGCAATAGCTAAAAAATCAAGTGCTAATGCTAAAGGTTGACCATGAAAATTACCTCCGCTTAAAATTAAATCATCTTCTGGAAAAATTATTGGATTATCAGTTACCGAATTTATCTCTATCGTAATTGTATTCATCGCAAATTCAATTGCATCTTTACTTGCTCCATGCACTTGAGGGATACATCTAAAAGAGTATGGATCTTGAACTTGTTTCTTTATTATTTTTGAAATTTCACTATCTGCCAATAAATTAAATATAGTTTTTGCACATTCAATTTGCCCATTATGTTTCCTTATTTGATGCAATTGGGGCATAAAGGGTTGTATTCTGCAATCAAAAGCATCTAATGATATTGCTGATATTTGATCTGCAAAATTAGAAAGATGGAGACTTTTATGAATTAAAAATACTCCATAAGCACTCATAAATTGAGTTCCGTTCAACAATGCCAAACCTTCCTTCGATTTTAGAAGTATAGGTTCCCAATTATGCAACTTATTAATTTCTGATGATTGCTTTTTTTCATTTTTATAATTAACAAAACCCTCATTTATTAATGGCAAAGCTAAATGAGCTAATGGAGCTAAATCTCCAGATGCACCCAAAGAACCTTGATTGTAAATAACAGGCAAAACATCTTCATTGAAAAAATCGACTAATCTTTGAACAGTAATAAGTTGAACACCAGAATATCCATAAGCAAGCGATTGAATTTTTATCAAAAGCATAATCTTTACAATCTCTTTTGGCACTTCTTCACCAACTCCGCATGCATGAGATCTTACCAAATTTAACTGTAGTTTCTCAATATCATTTTTAGGAATTTCTAAATTTTGCAAAAACCCAAAGCCTGTATTGATTCCATAAATTGGCTCTGTTGAACTTTCAATTTTAGCTTCTAAATAATTTCTGCAATCAATTATTTTTTGCTTCGCAGATTCAGAAAGTTCAATTTTAATATTGTTTTCAATGATTTCTGAAATTTGATTAATAGAAAGTAAGGAATCGGATATGGAATACTGCATAATTTAGGTTAAGATTTGGCATGAAGTATAGCGATCAATTCCGACAATGGCAAAATTTCTTGTTTTCCACTCTCCATATTTTTTAATGTTGCTGAATTTTTTTCTTGCTCTTCTGCACCAGAAAAAATCACAAAAGGAATTTTATTATCATCTGCATATTTCATTTGTTTTTGAAGTTTAGCGGCAGTTGGATATAGTTCTGAAGAAATATTTTCTGCACGTAATTTTTTTAATATTTCTATTGCTACTTCTTCTTCTTTACTTCCAAAATTAATAATCAATACCTGTGTTCCTCCTTTTAAAGAATTTGAAAATAGGTTTAATTCTTCCATAACATCGTAAATACGATCTGCTCCAAAAGATATTCCTACTCCACTTATGTTTTTTAATCCGAACATGCTAGTAAGATCGTCATATCTGCCTCCACCACCAATACTGCCCATATTTACTTCATTACTTTTCACTTCAAAGATAGCTCCGGTGTAGTAATTTAATCCTCTGGCCAAGCTTAAATCTAACTGCAAATCAATTATTTCATTCTTATTTTTTAATTTATTGACTAAAGAAAAAACCGTTTCCAATTCATCAATACCTTTCAAGCCAATTACAGAATTAGAAAAAACATTTTTTAATTGATTTAATTTTTCTTCATTACTTCCATTTAATTCTAAAACAGGTATTAAGGTAGAAATTTCATTTTCTAAAAAACCTTTTTCTAGTAATTCTTTCTTTACCCCATCCATTCCGATTTTATCCATTTTATCAATGGCAATTGTCATATCAATTATTAATTCTGGACGATTCAAAATCTCTGCAATTCCACTTAATATTTTTCTATTGTTAATTTTAATGGTAAAGTCTTTTAATCCTAAATTCTTTAATGCTTCTTGATAAATTAAAACAAATTCGGCTTCGTTTAACAAAGAATCTGATCCAACTACATCTGCATCGCACTGATAAAATTCTCGATAACGACCCTTCTGCGGTCGATCTGCTCGCCAAACAGCTTGTATTTGAAATCTTTTGAATGGAAAAGTAATATCGTTTTGATGAGCCACAACATACCTTGCAAAAGGCACTGTTAAATCATAGCGTAATGCTTTTTCGGCTATTTGCGAGCTAATAGAATTGGAATCTTTTAATTGATATTTTTCATCGCTTACACTTTCTAAAAAATTGCCGCTATTTAAAATTTTAAATATTAATTGATCTCCCTCGTCACCATATTTTCCAGTCAAGGTAGACAAGTTTTCCATTGCTGGAGTTTCTATTTGCCGAAAGCCGTACTTTCTGAAAACACTACGTATGGTATCGAAAATAAAGTTTCTTCGATCCATTTCCACAGGAGAAAAATCGCGCGTTCCTTTTGGTAAGCTGGGTTTAATAAATGCCATTCGGCAAAAATAGTATTTAGAACTTATTTATTTTTTAAATGAAAATTTACAAAGTGCTCGCAAGCGTTTGTCAATAAATCATAAAGTGGAGAAAACTGATTATCATCCCAATATGGATCTGGCACCGATTCATTTTTTCCTTGTTCTACATAGTTTAAAAGCAATTCTACTTTACTTTTTTCTGATTCTGTTTGAGCTAGTTTAATTACGTTGGAATAATTCTCAGAATCCATTACTAAGATATAATCAAATGCAGAAAAGTCGGAATGCGAAAATTGTCTTCCTTTTAATGCACTAATATCTAATCCATTTTTGCTGGCAATAGATACCGAGCGATGATCAGGCGAATGTCCTATGTGCCAATCTCCTGTTCCTGCAGAATCTACTTTCCAATCCAGATTTTTTTCTTCAATTATTTTCCTTAAAATTCCTTCTGCCAAAGGCGATCGACAAATATTACCTAAGCAAACCATCAAAATATTCATTTATTATTCCCTTTTTTAAAATATCTCCTTTTGTATACAAACACTTTTCTTTGTCCTCAACAAAGAAAAATTACCATGACCTCGAACATCGCTTAATACCATTTTTTGATCTTCTAAAGATCTCATTACATAATAATTATCTAAATAATTAGACCGATAGCAACCACTTATTTTTTGTTTAAAATTAGATTTAGTATAAGAACCCATCAAAGCAATTGTATCATCTTTTATTAAATACGTTCCTTTTGCATATTCCTTCCAATTACCATTTCCAAAGCAAGTATCATTCATTACATTGTCTTTAGAAAATACATTTAAGGTCAAATAAAAACTATCGCATTTCAACTCCAAAATCATATATTCTGAACTCAATAAAGAATCTTTTACTGTTGATTTTTGCTCTTGCCAAATTCCTTGCAATCGATCGTCACCTTTCGGTTGTAGTTTTCCATTGCTCTTGCAAGCACCTAAAAGCATTATGGAAAATGCAATAATTAAATTTCTCATTCCGATTATAAACCTCCAATCATCTTTTCTGGTTTTACCCATTCATCAAATTGTTCATTTGTTAAATAACCAAGTTCCAAAGCTGCTGCTCTCAAAGAAGTTCCGCTTTTGTGGGCCAATTTTGCAATTTTTGCAGCTTTTTCATAGCCGATATAAGGATTTAAAGCAGTAACCAACATCAATGAATTTTCTAAATTTCGTTTTAAAATCTCATGATTAGGTTCAATTCCAATTGCACAATGTATAGTGAAAGATTCGCAAGCATCTCCAATTAATCGAGCTGATTGAAGAAAATTTGCAGCAATTAATGGTTTAAAAACATTCAATTCAAAATGACCACTCATGGCACCTACACTTATAGCTACATCATTACCAATTACTTGTGCACATACCATGGTTAACGCTTCGGGTTGAGTTGGGTTTACTTTTCCGGGCATAATGCTGGAACCAGGTTCATTTTCTGGAATCATAATTTCTCCAATTCCACTTCTTGGCCCAGATGCTAACATGCGCACATCATTTGCGATTTTCATTAAGGAAATAGCTAATTGTTTTATAGCGCCGTGAGTTTCTACCATGGCATCATGTGCAGCTAAAGCTTCAAATTTATTTTCTGCTGTTACAAATGGTAAACCCGTAAGATTTGCAATTTTTTGAGCTACCAAAACATCATACCCTTTTGGAGTATTGATTCCCGTTCCAACTGCTGTACCACCTAAAGCTAATTCAGAGAGATGCTGTAAAGTATTATTTAATGCTTTCAATCCATGTTCTAATTGAGAAACGTAACCAGAAAATTCCTGACCTAAAGTAAGTGGAGTTGCATCCATAAAGTGCGTACGACCAATCTTTACGATATCTTTAAAATCCTCAGACTTCTTTTTCAAGGTATTCATCAGATGCTTTACGCCAGGAATAGTAGTTTCAATTACCATTTTATAAGCAGCAATATGCATTGCTGTTGGATAGGTGTCATTGCTAGATTGCGATTTATTCACATCATCATTTGGGTGAATTTCAGTTTCGCCTTCTCCTAATTTTCTACCTGCTATTACATGAGCACGGTTTGCAATTACCTCATTCAAATTCATGTTGCTTTGCGTTCCAGATCCTGTTTGCCAAATCACCAAGGGAAATTCTTGATCATGCATTCCAGTTAAAATTTCATCGCATACTGCAGAAATTTTTTCCATTTTTTCTTTACTCAGAATTCCTAGATCGCAGTTTGCTTGTGCAGCAGCTTTTTTTAGAAAGGCAAAAGCATGAACAATTTCCAAAGGCATGCTACCTTCTTTTCCAATTTTAAAATTATTTCTTGAACGTTCTGTTTGAGCTCCCCAATACTTATTTGCTGGCACTTCTACTTGCCCCATCGTATCTTGTTCGATTCTAAAATTCATATTATATCTTGAGTTTTTAGGTTTTTATAAAAATTCAAATTTAGGGTAAATATTGTTAGAGAAATAGGGGGTTAGGCAGTATTTGGAATTTGATTTTCTTTAAATTAAAGATTGCGTTTTAATTATAGAATCTTAAAATTTTTGATGGTAAAAGAGGTTTAGTAAGTTGACTTAATTATTTTTATAAAAATAAAAGTGATTAATAATAATTAGAAATGAAAATTGACACTACTTATTACGAACGTTGTATAGCTACTTTGATTAAAGCATTAGATTTACTTCAAAAAGAAAATCGTGAAAATATTGAATACGATTTGTACCGATCTGCTTGCATAAAAGAATTTGAAATTATACTAGAACTGAGTGGAAAATTGCTTAAAAAGATTCTAGTACCTTATTTTCATTCCTCTAAATCCGTTGATAATTTAGTTTTTAAAGATATTTTTCGTCATGCAGTATTGCACAGCCTAGTTAGTGATGATTCGTGTGAGAGATGGATAAAATATCTTAATAATAGAAACAATACAGCACATGATTATGGTGAAAACTTTGCAGAGAAAACCTTTCTTTTACTCACAGAATTTATTTCTGATGCTAAAGAACTAGCAATAGATAACAAAAACATAATACAAATAACCACCATAATTCATTATTTTAATTTTAAAGTTCCAAAGTATATTTCACTTATTTAACCATAAAACATCATGAAAAAACTTTTTTATTTACTAACCCTATATTTTGCGGTTCTAAACTGTAAAGCACAACGTCTGGACTGGAACGAAGATCTAGATTCAAACTTTTATAATGTTTATCTAAAACCTGCAGATAATATATTTGAAGCTACAATTGAAAAAATCGAAGTAACCACCGAAGGAGATCAATATTTTGGAATTTATCACTTAAAAGTGCACAAGATATTTAAAGGTGTATTACCTTCCAAGAGTATTATTTACAAAACGGAAATAGATTCATCGAAAAGGGCAAGAATATTGAAATACGATAATTCAGAAGGCAAATACAATAACTATACCTTTAACGGATGGACAGAATTATATATCGGAAGTTTTCCAAAAAATCAAAATTCAAAAAATGACTTATATTCTACTCTAATAAAGTCCCACAATTTTTCATACTTCCTCAACTTCGACACATATACATACAAAGACCAAAATTATTTAATCAAAGATGAATTAAGGTTTGGTGCAATACCCAGAAAGGATTCATCAGAAGTAGACTTACCTTATCCTTATCATAGTTTGAATAAAGTTTCAGAATTATATGATTTTCTTCTAAAACAAGAAGGAATTTCACTAAGTTTTGATGATGGAACTGCGTTTCGGCAGAAAACTACCCGAGAATGGCTGGACGAACACCCGGGCATGCGCCCGAATATATACACTAACAAACCTGAGCCAATACCTCCAGTACAAATTAATAAACCAACAGATCCAGAGTTATTAAAACAAAATGCAGAAGATTTTAAAAAGGCACTTGAATTTCGCAAAAAAATGAGCAAACCGCTGAGTCCAAAAGAAAAGCGAAAGCGAAACAAGGAATTAAAAAAGTTAAAAAAAAATAACGGAACACTTTCTTATTTCATCAAAAACTAGTTTTATTCTCAAATTACAGGTTCTCCTATTTAGTTGGAATTTGATGTAATGATTAATGTTGGCAATACACGATATATTTAAAAAAACGTTTTTAAAAGAATAGTAATTGTTAAGATGAAATTAACAAAAACATAATACAAATAACCAAAATTATTCCAAATTTTTACCATAATAAAAAATCTAATTCACTTACCAAATTAAACGTTATCATGAAAAAACTTATTTCATTGTTAATAATTTCCATTTTGTCACTTTCAAACCTCAAAGCACAAACTTCTGAAATTACAAAATCTTCACCAACCAATTTTTACAACGATTTTGTAAAACCTGCTAATTTTATTTTTGAGGCTACTTCTAATCAAGTAGAGGTCGTTACAGAAAATAAAAAGCATTATGTAAAAATTCAATTAAAAGTTCATAAAGTATTTAAAGGTAATTTACCATCTTATAATCTAACTTATAAATCAGAGATAGATTCTGGAGGTAAAGCCTATTTTTTAAAATATAAAGATGAGTCCAAAAAATTTAATAATTATGATGGAACTGGTAATACAGCAATGTATTTTTTTCATACTTTAAATAATGGTGTAAGTAGTTCAGAAAAAATTACAATTTGCAGTAAAGATTTAATTGAAGGAATAGGTTATTTTCTAAACTTCGACACCTACACTTACAAAGACAAGGAAATGCTGGTAAAGAACGTATTGAAGTATGGTAATAATTTGAGAGACACAACTGAAGTTGGAATGCCTTATGGCTATAAAGATTTAGTAAAAGTTAAAGATTTGTACGATACTCTTTTGCGCTTTCCTGACATTAAATTAAGTTACGATGATGGATCAATATTCCGACAAGTGACAGCGAAAGAATGGTTAGATGCTCACCCTGGTATGAGACCAAATTGGAAAAATATAGCAGAACCAATACCTCCAGTACAAATTAATAAACCAACAGATCCAGAGTTATTAAAACAAAATGCAGAAGATTTTAAAAAGGCAATTGAATTTCGCAAAAAAATGAGCAAACCGCTGAGTCCAAAAGAAAAGCGAAAGTTAAAAAAGCAACAAAGAAATAATAATGCAACAATGTCTTATTTTATTAAAAACTAGCTTTATTCTCAAATTACAGGTTTTCCTATTTATTTGTAATTTGAGGTAATAATTAATGCTGGCAATACAAGATATATTTAAAAAAGCGTTTTTAAAAGAATAGTAATGGTTAACATGAAATTAGCTAAAACCTAACAAAAAACTCCAAAATTATTCCATAACTTTTTTAGGTAAAAAAACTAATTCACTTACCAAACGATACCCCATCATGAAAAAACTTCTTTTGTTTATCCTCTACCT
>JBBQYA010000111.1:0-7921 GCA_038209155.1 Sphingobacteriales bacterium
GCAAAGAATAATTAGTAAGTATTTTTTCATGATTATTGAATTTTAAAAAGCGATCCATAAATATATGGATCGCTTTGGTAATTAACCTTTAGTTTAAAATAATTTTTTCAGTATGTATCGCATTTTCTGATGTCATCCTGATTAAATACAAACCTTTTCCTTGATTAGAAAGATTTAATATATAACTATCTTGGTTATTTGGTATTAGTTGTTCTAAAACCAGTTTACCTTGCAAATCATACACAAATACTACTTTATTATCAGAAAGATTACCTCCTAAATTTATAGTTAGCAGATCTGTTGTAGGATTTGGAAATACAGAAAACAATTTATCTTGTTTGCTTTCTAAGATACTAGATGTTCTACAACCAATAGGATAAACATTACAAGGATCGGGATCTAAATTCATGGTCATAATAAAACCATCTCCTGCTCCATTATAACTGGCATCATTATACGCACCACTAAGTGTTCTTACATAAAACGGACTGCTTCGAACGTTTATGCCCATAGCCATCAGAAATCCTGATGTACTAATTACTGGATTTTCATCTTTCTGTGTGCCACCTAAATACGAACTACTTATTCTTACATTGCTAGAGCTATACTGAGTTAGAAATCCATCACTAAGACCATTACTTGAATTATCATTAAAAAATCCTTGCTTAGCTACATAAGGAAAATTGGTACCAAAAGTACTTCCTGCTACTAAATAATCTCCATTAGACAAAATACTAATACTATGTCCATTATCGCTACCATTTCCCCCTAAATAACTAGCCCATTTGCGAACTCCAGTGGCACTAAATCGTACTACAAAAGCATCAGTACCTCCACCTATCACCGTTTGGTTTGTTCCAGCGGCTGTTAAAGGGAAGTTTCCTGCAGACAAACCAGTAATATAGATATCACCCTGAGCATCGGTTTTTATACCACTTGCTGAACTACTGCCTAAGTCATCAAAAGTGCCGCCATAGAAACTTGCCCAAGTAATCTGCCCAAGAGGATTAAATTTTGCAACATAAGCGTCTGATCCTCCGGCTCTATTTTGTTGGTATGATCCAGCAATACCACAAACCTGCATAGCACTGGTAGTATTGCAACTGCCAACAGTTCCTAAACTACTACTTGTACCATATACCAATAAGTTATTTGTATTATCTACTGTGCAAGAACTCAATACATCATTTGCACATCCTCCATAATAGGTACTCCAAACTAAGGCATCAGACTGATTGAATTTGGCGATGTACGATTCAGTTTGATTTAGGCAGGTGTTAAATGCTTGATTGAAACCACCAGCGAGTGGCTGGATTGGTAAACTATTTCCTCCCCAATTCATATAGCCAATCATATAAACATTGTCTTGCTGGTCTATGGCTACATCATTCCCATAATCTCCTTCGTTGGCCGCAAAATAAGAACTCCATCGTAAACTTTGACCGTCTGCTCTTAATTTTGAAATTACCCCATCCCAATCATCATCAAATACTTCAGAGGTAGGATCTATTTTATGTGTTCCATTAAAGGTATTGGTATTGTCTCTAAGTGGATATTTGCTAGAACTAGTAGCTCCAGAGAAGTAGATGTCTCCTGTGGAATTTACGGCAATGCCACCAGCACGTTCAAATCCATCTGGAGAGCCTAAGTAGGTAGAAAATACTCTTTTTCGATTTGCATCAAATTTAGCCACCCAAAGGTCGCTCATAGTTATCAAAGGATCGGGAAATGGATTTAAAATCGGAAAATCCACACTTTGTGTCTCTCCTAAAACATAGATAATATTGGTTGGGGAGATGAATATGTCTTTTATATCATCTTTGGCTGTTCCACCATAATAAGTTCCCCATTTTAAGATTGGAAATGGGGTTCCACCAATTGGTATAGTAGGTGTAGTTGGAATATTTTGTTGAATGCTACTTGCAAGAGATGATTGGTAATTAGTTGCAACCACTTGGAATGTTTTAGTAGTGGAGTTGAAACTCCCTGAAACGCTTGGTGCAGGTGTTACACTTTGCCCAGCTGTAGGAGGAGTCCAGTTAAATTTTGAAATCGTTAATGAATTACCAAATGGAGCAGTAAAACTTAAATTGCCATTTGTTTGAGTAAATGCGTTGCCCCCAGTGAACTGTAATTGAATATTGTTAGGGTTAGCACCTACTGCTAGTAAGTAATTTAATTTGAATTCATTTTCTGTAGAGGTAAGTTCTAAGGAAATATTTGGCCAAATATTGGTCAACGTAATTTTACCATATTCTTTTACATCTATCTTTTCAAGCAATCCAATAAAGTAATTGCTGTAAGAACTTTCTAAGTTTTGGCCAGTTACTGTTACAGCGGCATTTGGAGTTTTAAAAGCCATATCCATACGATAGATAGAATCTTTTTTGGTAGAATCTGGTGCTTGCTAAAAATAAACCAAACTAATAGCGGTTTTGGTTATATAGATTTTAGCATTCTTAATCTGCCCACTAAAAAGAAGATCATTATTCACCGTTCCATTTGTGTTCTTCATTTGCCCGGCATTGGCTAAAAAGCCTGTGGCATGGTTTTGTGCCAAACTGCTAGTAGATAATGCAGCAGACAACGCTACTGTAAGTGCGAGAGCCAAGGTAAAAATACCCCCCCCCCCCCATTGATTTTTGTGTTTTTAATTTTTTCATGTTTTTTGTTTTTATTTTAGATTTTAAAAACTAAATGTACTAGATGATTTTGACACTTCCAAATTATTTTTGTGTTAAGAAATTGTAAATAGAAAAATCATAATAAAAAGTTAAAATATTGATTATATGTTATTTAAATAATTTTTTAGTAATATTTATCTTTTTAGAAATAGATAAAAACGCCTTTAAATGGGTTTAAATGGAGTTTAATCGATTAACGTTGCAACATCGATTAATACCCATAAAAGATTTAAGAGTAAACGGGTTTAAAAACAAAACAAGGAGAGGAAATTGTGCTTAGGGGTTGAGATCCTTCGCTGCGCTCTGCATGACAAGGAACTGCACTCTAAATGACAGGGAAACTGAGCTTTGGATGACAAAAATGGAAGAGATTCTTCGCTACGCTCAAAATAATAAAAAGCTTACTCTATGGAAAAAAATTAGTAGCAAACAATTGTAAATTTATTGGATAAGATAATTCACTTTAACTTAAATAGTGTAAAAGAGATACTTGATGAAAAGATGAGATTCTTCGCTACGTTCAGAATAACAAGAAGCTATACGATACAATTAAAGAATATACTGAGAGGCGATTGTAAATTTCTTAGATGATATCCTTCGCTATGCTATTGATATAACAAATTTACCTTCTTTGCCTATTACATTCTGCATCTTGCGTTTTACTTTTCCTTAAAATTTGCCTAAATGAAAAATTTTTGCACTTTTACAGTTCAATCAATTCCATTTAAAATGAAAAAATTATTAATCATCATTCCTATTGTATTGTCTTTGGCGGCTTGTAGCCAATTATCAAAAAAAGAAAAGATAAAAGAACCAGTGTCTGGAACTTTATACGGCGATTCAGTTTTCTCTGGCGATATTAAAGAAGTAGCAATATTGGCAGCTGATATGAAAGGCATAGAAAAAGCTGACATGAAAATAAAAGGTAAAGTAGACGAGGTTTGTCAGAAAAAGGGATGTTGGATTACGATGGATATCGGTGATGGAAATAAAATGAGAGTTACGTTTAAGGACTATAAAATTTTTCTTCCAAAAGATATTTCTGGTAAAGAAGTGGTTTTAGATGGTTTTGCTTATAACGAAATCACATCGGTAGAAGATCAACAGCATTATGCAAAGGATGGCGGAAAAACAGATGCTGAAGTTGCATTAATTACCGAGCCTAAAAAAGAATTGGCTTTTGAAGCAAAAGGAGTAGTAATACTTTAAAATAAAATAATTTTAAAAACCGGAATGTATTAACGTTCCGGTTTTTTTTTGGAATCAAATTAAAATAAAATAAATACTGATTTCCTATGTTAGGATTAAAATTGCCTACAGACCCTCGCTGGGTAAATATTGTAGAAGAAAATATCGACGAAATACTTACAGATCATGCTTTTTGTGAACAAAAGGCAGCCACCAATGGAATTTCTATCATTGTTAACTTTCCTGAATATCCAGATTTGGTAAAAGAAATGATTTCACTGGTAAGAGAAGAAATGGAACATTTCGGGATGGTTCATGATTTTATCCTTAAAAGAGGAGGAGTTTTAGGCAGAGAAAGAAAAGATAATTACGTAGGCGATTTAATGAAATTCGTACGCAAGGGTTTTTTAAGGCATATTGTACTCATCGACAGATTATTGGTTTCAGCATTAATAGAAGCCAGAAGCTGTGAAAGATTTAGACTTTTATCATTGAATATTCAGGATAAGGAATTAGCTAAATTCTATCATGAATTGATGGTGAGTGAAGCTACCCATTATACCATGTTTATAAAACTAGCGAAAAAATATGCTGGAGATGAAGATGTAGATGCTCGGTGGCAAGAGTTTTTGGAGTACGAAGCTGGAATAATGGAGAATTACAGTAAGTCAGAATCCATTCACGGATAAATTAATTTGGGCAATAAAGAGTAAAAATAGCTGGTCTTTTCTCTATCGGAGGGGTTATTTTTTTCCATTCACCGATTGAATAAGTGTGAATATATTGCTCTGAACTTGTTACATCGCAACAAATACTTAATAATGTAGAACCTAAACAATTTTTTAGAATCTCATCAAATATTTGCTTGTTTCTGAAAGGAGTTTCAATAAATAGATGAGTATGATTTTCCTTTCGACTATGTTGCTCCAATTCCTTTAATTTTTTGCTTCTTAGAATTTTATCAAAAGGTAAATAACCATGGAAAGTGAATGCTTGTCCATTAAAACCAGATGACATTATTGCTAATAAAATAGATGAAGGGCCAACTAATGGAATAACTGGAATTTGTAATTTATGTGCAGCCAAAACTAGTTCAGATCCAGGATCTGCTACTGCTGGGCAACCAGCTTCTGAAATCAAACCGATACTTTTTCCAGATAAACAATTTCTCAAAAATTTCTGATATGGAAGGTTGGTAGCATGTTTATCCAATACATGAATTATCAATTTATCTTGAGGGATTTTTAAACCAGCTTCTTTCAAAAACCTTCTTGCAGTACGCTCATTTTCAACTACATATTCATCTATTTGATTAATAAGAGAAAAAACTTGTGGAGGTAACACCTGATCCAAAGTGCCTTCACTTATAGAACAAGGAATTAAATAAAGTTTACCAATTAGCATTAAGATAATTTCGATAATGCCTTTCTCAAACGAGGAATAGCAGCTACAATATCTTCATAATGACAACCACCAGCAGAAAGTCTAAACCAAGAACTATTCTCAGAAGCACCAAAAGCAGTAAAGGGAACCACTGCAACTTTAGCTTCGGTTAAAATGTAGGAAGTCACATCTTTACTATTAATCAAAATCTTACCATCTGGAGTAGTTTTTCCAGCAATATTGATACTTGCTGTCAAATATATAGCTCCCATTGGACTGATTGCATCTACATCAAAACCATCTTTTTTTAATCCAATAAAACCTTCATACAATGCTTCCAAACTTTTTTGCATTTTTTCTTTAAATAGAAACACGAATCTATCTACTGCTTTACCATTTCTAAGAAAACGGGCGGTTGCCATTTGTTCTGGCTTAGGGCTCCATGCTCCCACATGTCCCAAAATTGATTTCATTTTATTAATAACAGCTTCTGGTCCAAATGCCCATCCAACTCGAACACCTGTAGCAGCAAAGGACTTAGAAATCCCATCAATATAGATCACATAGTTTTTTAATTCTGGACGAAGAGAAACTGGATCGTAATGTTTGGTTTCTCCAAAAGTAAGCATCCAATACATTTGATCAAAAAGCAAGTACAATGGTTTTTCACCATCCAACCTTGTTTCATTTTCTTGGATAACCAAATCACAAATCTCTTCTAAATTTTTCTTAGAAAAAGCAGTTCCTGTTGGGTTTAAAGGAGAGTTTAAAGCCAATAATGTTGCATTTTTTAAATGGGGTGCCAGTTGAGAAGCCAAAGGAAGAAAATTAGTTTCTTCCGTAGTTTCTATCATGATGGGGGTTGCTCCACTTAAATGACAATAATGATTATTATTCCAAGAAGGAACAGGAAAAACTACAGTATCAAATTGGTCTAAAATGGCCAAATATGCCACATAAATTAATGGTCTAGAACCACCAGCAATTAAAATATCATTGGGAGAATAATTGAGTCCTAATCTGGCTTTTATAAAATCAGAAACGCTTTCTCTCAATTCAGAAACACCATTGGCTGGAGGATAATTAGTTAATTTTTCTGCATAAGCAGCTATTATTTCATTTTCTAATTCTTTTGGAATAGGATAATAAGACGGATCAAAATCACCAATAGTAAGATTGCAAATTTCATCTCCCTTTTTGATCATTTCATTCACTTCACCTGCAATTTTTATGATTTCAGAGCCAATTAAATTGCTCGCCATTGTGGATAGTTTCATGCTTGGTTATTTAGGGTATTTCTCAAAAATAAAAAATTTAAGAAGTTTTTCAACTTTTAACCAAAAAATAATTGAATAGTTATATAATTTTTAAATTATAAAAACTAATTTTCAAACAAAAAAAATCCCATGAACATACGCTCATGGGATTTTTTTGTATTTTAAAATGGATATTATTCAACCATCATTCGGCTGGTAACTTTCGATCCATCTGCATTTATAACACAGTTATAAACTCCAGAAGAGAAAGTAGATCCATCAATTATAGTTGTATTGACTCCACTATTTTGTGAGCCTAAATTCTTTTCAAAAACGATTCTGCCAGTTATATCAGAAACAGAAACAATAACATTTTTCGCTGATTTTTTTAAATCAAAGCTGATGGTAGTTGATTCTGTAAATGGATTTGGATAATTTTTAACAGATGAAATTACATCAGATTTTATAGAATTAATTCCTGTTGAACGTTGAACAACTGGAAAAATAGCTAAAGCAATGTCTAAGCCCCAAGAAGTTGCAAAAGAAAAATAAGCATTATTACTAGCTTGTTCAAAAGTATGAGTTATCGCATCTGGAAAACTTCCCGTTAAGCCTGGTGCATCTCCAGAAACTCGATCTAAAGACGTTAGCAGACCAGCACGTCCAGTTGAAGTATAATTAAGTTGAACTCCCGCATAAAATATCTGATTAGATGGAACAGTAACAGGAGAAGTAAACAAAACAGATGTAAAATCATCAATTTCTACATCGGCAAACGTGAAAGATTGTTCACCTAATATGGCACCAGGCAATCCATTATTATCTGCATAAATTGTAGCTTTCATTGTACCAGTTGGGTCTCCATCTTTTGCGAAAAAAAAGAATAGTAATTCTGAAATTGAACCTGGTCCATTTACACCATGAGTAGGATCGAATCGTTGAATTTTTGCTTTATCACTAAAAGAATTATGACCAGCTAAATAACCTGAATTAGGACCCCCCAATGTATAATTAGCTAATGAATCTCCTTCTAAATTGTCAAAAATAGTATCAATAACGGCATTTCCTCTATTTGAAATGGATTGAGGAATTTTAAATTTACTAGGCGAAGATATTATTTTCGCATCTCTGTTTTGTGCAAAAGTAAAAGTAGTAAAGAACAGACAAGCCGCTAAAAAGTAATTTTTCTTCATGATTTTAAAATTTTGTATCGTAATTTTTTAAATTTGATACGCAAATAAACAATAATAGTTCCAATAAGCAACAATTATCTATAAACATATTAACGTTATTAAGAGCTAAAATTAAGATTACAAGAATAATTTATCAAAGCTTGATTTTTAGAAATATCTTGCTAACTTTGCAGTCCCTAAAAAAGGGGGAAGTTCAAATTTTACACCTTATAACTAA
>JBBQYA010000112.1:0-7555 GCA_038209155.1 Sphingobacteriales bacterium
TATTTTCTATTTGTTCTATTAAGCTATTATTTATTTTAATAATTCATCAGTTTTTCATTCTAAATTAAGATATTTTCTGTAATAATTAGTAAACTATCACGCCTTGTATTGTCGTAAATAGATTTAAAACGGCAAGGATTACAAGAAGGTTTGAGCGTAATTGGCGCAAGGTATTGCGCAAGAATCGCTAGGAAAATAAGTATGAACGGAAAGTAAAAGAGAAATAGAACTTACGAAGTCCTAGCAACGATTTTAAGCAAAAAATTCCTTAGTTGTTGTGGCCATTTTTTGTTCATGCATGGTTTTTCAATCAAAATAAAAAACAGGGAGGAGATAACCATCAATAGCGTGAGTGCAATTCCCATTTGGATGAGTAGAGCAGTTCCATAATTAAGCTCTTGGGTGATGGTTTTTGAAAATTTCATGAGGAGATGAAAGAAAGCGTAGTGAAGTAAATAAATGGTATAGCACATACCGCCAATAACGTAAATAATTTGCCGGGTGTAGAAATAGTTGAAAATAATGCCTTTAAATGCGGAAAGGATCATAGCAAATAGGGCAATATTAAAGATGAGATTATTAGTCCAGAGGCTTTGAGGTTTGTAAAAATAGAAGATGATGAAAATGGAAAACAATCCCAAAAGGTCGTATACAATGTTTTTGGTTTTAAAAAATTTGGGATAGGTGAGAAATATTTTGGCAAAAAGTACTCCTACCATGAAATTGCTTAAATAAGAAAAGATGGAATAGTAGAGGTGTTCAATATCTTGCTGGAGGATAATGGTTTTCCACCAGATGGATAGTCCGATCATAAGTAGGACCAATGCGTATCGAGTGAGTTTGTTTTTAACATAAAAAATGCCAGCCAATAAAAATGGTATAACGATATAGAATTGAGCCTCAGTTTCTAAACTCCAAGTCACAGGATTGATGCTTGAAGGTATGCCGAACACAAAAGAATGAATGTATAAAAGACTGGCTAAAAGGCTTGGCAACAATTCAAGGGCATCATTATGTAAAACAAAAACATGGACTGCATAAAAGCCTAATAGGGTAATGACAAAAGGAGGCTCTAAACGGGTAAGTCGGCGGTAAAAGTATTCGCCGATGCTGATTTTGGCTTCGCCTTGTAAATAATGTTTAAGAAAAGGAAGTGCTAAAACAAATCCGCTGATTGCAAAAAAAACTTTTACTCCTAAATCTAAACGCAAGAGCCACCAACCGACGTACAGGGGATTGCTTATATCTAGAATTGGTTTCCAAGCTGTGTTAACGGCTTCTGCATAAGTAGTGTTCAGGTGATAAATGACAACTGTAATAATAGCGAAAAACCGCAATCCATCTATTTCTGGAATAAAGGTATTGGCGTTGGTATGTCGTTTTAGGTATTTTAACATTTATGATGCTCGGTCAAAAAGGTTTTCCCAAAGGGGTTTTACGGTGTTCCATGTGTAGTTTTCAAGTGTTTTTTTTGCTTGTAACGTCATGGAATGTGTTTTATCTGGATAGTTTATTAATGATTCGACAACATTGGCTAATTCCAATTCATTGTTGGATGGAATTAAGATTGCATCCTGATGTTGTGTAAGCAAAAATGGAATTCCTCCGACATTGGTGCTGATGATAGCCAGACCTAAAGCCATTCCTTCTAAAATGCTTAACGGTGTATTGTCTATTTCTGGACAAGAAATCATGATGTCGGAATGTATGGAATTTGCAACCCAACTTTCTCTGCTAGTATTTTTATGGATTTCAATATTGCTTTTCAAATCTTCTTTTAAAATATAATTTTGGATGGACAGGAGTTCGGAAAGATCTTCGTAGCCATACATGATGAGTTTAATTTCGGGGAATTTGACTTTTAACATTCCGATTGCTTTTACTGCCATCATTGGATTATATAAACTTCCGAAACCACGGACATAGAGGAGATTAGGTTTAAAAGATGTTCTTTCTAAAGAAGTAAATTTAGTTTGATCTAAGCAGTTGGGCAGGAGTGAAACTCGAAATCCTTTTTCTTCAAATATGGATTTTAAATAATTGGAAGGAGCAGAAATTTCAAATGCGTTTTTCAGCATAAAATTAAAAATTATGGGGCTTTGCAACAATCTTTTTGGTAAATAACCTCCATGTAAAAGCAAGACATACTTTTTGGAAAATGCCCAACTCAAACCAGAAATAACAAAAGCATAGTAGAAGTTTCTAGTTGAATAAACGTCGATAAGAATTAAATCTGCCGATTTTGCATTTCGGAAAAACTGAAAACTCATATCAAGCATTCTCAAAAAAGGATTTTTTGTATCTGAAAATGTTTTTAAATCTGAGATTGTGCTTAATAAAGGTTCCATAGATTCTAAAGAGGAAATGGATTTTCCATGTTTGGAGAGTTTGTTTCCAAAATATAGAACCTTGATTTTTGAAAAATTTTTCAGATTGGGATTAATTGGAATTTAATTCTGTCAAAAGATGCTGCCAAGAAATTAATAAATCTGAAAGATTGAATTGATTTGCTTTTTGAGCTGCATTGTGAGAAATTCTTTGATAAAGATTTTGATCAGAAATTAAGTTTTGGATGCACGAGGCAAAGCCATTAGGATCAAAATCATTTACCAAAAGAATATTTTCTTGGTGGGTCCAAAGAAAAGGAATTTCGCCAACTGATGTAGAAACCATTGGAATTCCACAAGCGGCAGCCTCCATCATGGACATTCCAAAACTTTCGTAGGAGGTGGTATTAATGTACACCGAATGGCTTTGGTAATAGTTTAGCAATTCATGATTGGGTACAGAACCAACCATTTTTACGGAATCTAACAGATTTAATTCTTGAATTAGCTTTTCTGTTTCGGTTCTTAATCCATTGTCTGGACCCACCATTGTTAAAGAAACTTCGGGATATAATTTCTTTACTTCCTGCAAAATCCTAATTGCTAATTCTGGATTATAAATGGAATTGAATGCACGAACCCAAAGGAGTTTTATCGGTTCTAAATTGGGTTTGCTGTATGAAAAAGCTGTTAAATTAATTGCATTTGACTTATATTGAATGCTGTATCCTTTCTTTTCAAAATAATTTTTTATGAAATGAGAAGGTGTTTGAATTCTGAAAGCACGATTAAAAACTTTTTTTACTCTTGCTGGAAATTGAGACTCAAACTCGCTGAGTTTGCCACCATGCAGTATAAGAATAAGTTTTTTGTTTCTGAAAACAGCTATTTTACTTACTATTTCGGCGATTTTGAACGCAGCGCCACTGTAGACATCAATGAAAATAGTTTTTCCGTGGAAGGATACTACTGCACGAATGATATCCAAGATTCTAAAATATTGGTTTTCTATAGTTGAACTTGATTGAATAGAAAAACCTTTCTTTTTTAATTCATAAATAATGGTTTCGCTTGGGCCCTTGCTGCCGCGAGTTTTGGATAAGAAATTACCAATAAAAAGGAAATCAGTCATTCAAGGTTCTGATCACCGAACCTGGATTACCAGCAAATAGTGAATTTTCTGGAACAATGCTTCTCACAACAGAATTGGCAGAAATTACCGATCCCTTGCCAATCGTAGAGCCAGCAAGAATAGAACAATTTCCACCGATCCAAGATCCAAAACCTATTTCTATTGGTTTCAAAATCGGATCTGCATAACGGAAAGAGCCAGATTTACGACTGTGATTACCAGATACAATTATACAATTAGGACCAAACTGAACTTCACTTTGTATTTTGATGGTTGTAGAAGCACAAAACCAATTACCTAAAGCTATGTAAATATTATCTCCAAGTTCCATATTGAATGATTGGTAAAAGGTAATTCTTCTGCCAATTCGTAAGTTTTTGCCACATTTTCTGAAAAATGGACTGATCAGCCAACCTCTAAATCGTAGAAATATTACATTGTCAGGTAGCCAATTGGTAAAAAGCAAAAGAAAATGAATCGGTAAATCGTATCTGAGCAAGCGTTTTATTTTACTCATGAATTAGGTTTTTAAGAATTTCAATAATCTTTTTAGTTTGAATTTCCAAGGTGTTTTCGGCAGCCATTTCAAAGCCATTTTTGATTAGTTTTTGCCTTAATATTGGGTTTTTTATTATTTCAAGAATCGCTATAGCTAATTGATTAGAATCTTTTGAATTAATTAAATAGGCATTCTGCAAATGAGTTAAGGTGCTAGGAATAGAGCCAACTCTTGTAGTTATAACAGGAAGAGAATTCGCCATTGCTTCCCAAATAGTCCTTGGAAAACCTTCATGATAACTAGGAAGAACATATATATCTGCATTTCTATACATGGTATTTAAATCTTCACCAACGCTTTTAAAACCATGAAAAGTGATATTATGATTAGTATGATTTAATGTTGCTTTATCCAATAATTCATTTTTAATTAAATCTCCACCGCCTAATTCCCAGCCCACTATATTGAGATGTGTTTTTATATTCTTTTGGATTAAAAAAGCAAGTGCATCTAGCAATTCAGATAATCCTTTGGCCATGTCTATCCTGCCTGTATATAGCAATTGAATAGTTTCATTCACACAGGTGTCTGTTCTGGAAAAAAAATCAGATCGAAGCAAAGTGGTAGTTTTAATTTTAAAAATCTGCTTCGTTTTTTCTTTATATTTTTCAAATAAAGTATCTGAATTAACCATAATTGGATAATCTTGAATTACCTTCATAAATAAATAATTGTTGTGATAGAGAAATAGCTTGATAATCTGATCGCGAAAACCCTTTACTGTATGATTTAAAGCTCCATCTGCATAATCTCCAACTATCATATAAATCAATTTTAAGGGATTGATAAACTTAGGAAAATAAGGCGCTAATGGTGAAGGACTTCTAACGATCAGTAAATCAAAATTGGAATGCACTTTAAATTTTAAAAGTATTCTGGCGGGAAATAATGCACGGTTCCATGAAGGAGTTTTTTGCCCTAAATTGATAAATTCAATATTTTTAGCCTTCAATTTATAGTCTGATTCCATTTGCTCATTTGCTTTCTCTTCATGAAGAAAAAGAAGTAATTTTTCCACTTCATCGGCTAAGCTATCTAAGAATAATCCGAAATATCCGGGAACAAAAATTCCATCATTATTTACAATAGCTGGAATATGGTAGTAAAAAGCTAATTTCATGTTTCCTTTTGATTGTTCAATAATCTATATTTTACACTTAAAGCGGAAACTACACCGATTATAAACCAAGCATAAACATTTAACACTGCGGAAATAAAGTATAAATGCACGCACATTGCAGTGAACGCCCAATAGAAGGAATTTTCTATTTGTGATCTGAAGTTATAATATTTTACAAAAAAAAAGAAATTGTATAAAAGTAAAATTAGAAAAGGTATTAAAACAAGCAAACCACCTTCCGCCAACAGAGCGATGTAAGAATTATGCGCACTTTTAGTATTCATTGTTGTTTTATCTGCCACGAATTCTGAGCCCTCAAAGTCTCCTTTAAAATTCACTTCATAATTGGTAAAATTATTTAATCCGATTCCAGTAAGTGGATGATTTTGAAATATAATACCTGCTTTCTCGACCATTAATCTTCTTACCAAATACGATCTATCTTCTGTAGTAAGGTTTTCATTTTCGTAAATCAAATTGTAAATACGAGGATTCAATGCTGCGATAGATGATTCTACAATTTCTGTATTAATTGCAATATTGAAACCTAAAACTAGAATCAAGGAAAGAGCTAATTGCTTTGGATTTATTTTGCTAATTAATAAGGCTATAAATGAAGATGCAAAAACTAAAACTGTACCAGCTCTTCTGCCTTCGGTGGCGAGCACCAAAGAGAGGATAATTACAAATATAATTGGAAATAATTTATTTCGATATCGCTCTGAAACATAAATGGCAGCAGGAGCAGAGAAGCAAATCAAGACAAAAGAAAAACTGTTTGGAGAAGAACTATTGATAAAAAGTGGAATACGTGGAATCACCTTTTGAGCATAGTAATATATTACTGAACATATTACCCCCAAATAAATATATTTGGCTAACCATCTGGCTGATAGATATTTATTTACATTAATTAATATTATTATTAACAATGACCAATATAAAAAATTGGGTAAAACAGCGAGCGATCTGCCAAGAGCCTCTTCACCGATCGCATTGATATCAACTACAGAAATAATAGCTCCAATCCCAAAAGCTATAATCACTAGTTGAGGGTAAAATTGAATACTATATAATTGTAATTTTCGACCATATTTTCCAAGAAATGCAATAAAGATTATTAGCGAAAAATTTTGTCCTAATACTAATAAGATAGGAAATGCCATAAAATAGGCAAATAAATTCAAACCCTTTTGAAGTCCATAAAAATTTGCTTTTAAATATCTATTTCGCATTTTTTAGAAGATGTTTACTCGCTGAAATATCTTTTTTTGTTTCGCTAGTCCAATAATTATCTTTTGATAATTCGATTTTGTATTGAAATGAAAAAGCCATTTTCCATGCGGAAAAATTTCCTTTCATTAATTCTTTTTGGGTAGATGTTCTTTTTATTAAATAATTAAAAAACACACCAATCACGCGCCAAAAAGCATACCAATGAAACTTAATCTTTGCATTGGCGAATGATAAATTATTTAATCGAGCATATTCTAATGAAAGAAACAATCGAGAAAAAAGTACTCTTTGAGCCAATTGAAAGTGATTATTGCTATAAACGCTATTTTGTTGATCATTATGCAAAAGCATTAAATCTGGCAAGAAAAATACTTTTCCGCTTTTGGATAAAGTGTAAGAAATAATAAAATCTTCGCCTTTGCCCAATCTTTTTTCATATAAATCAAATAGAGTAAAATTGAAATTTCGATATAAAAATTCACTTTTTGCAATGAATGCGCCACCAGAAAACCATTCTGTTGATTGCAATTCCGAAGGCTGTTTTCCTCTCAAACCATTCCAACTTACTTTTCCTTTTTCAAGAATTGGATATCCAGTAAAAGATCGGATTGTATTATTGAAAAAACTGGATTCTGAATTCTTGGATTTAAAAGCAGATTTTTCTAATGATAATAAAAACGTTTGATCGTGTTTATCCTGAAAATTCAATCCCAGTCCAACATACTCCTTTTCTAAAATTCTTTCAGAAATTTTTTCAAAAAACTGATAATCGATAATCTCCATATCATCATCAAAGAAAATAAGCCATGGACTTTCCGAAATTTGATAACCTAGGAAACGCTGATAAGGTTGATTTTTATGTGTTGATTGCACATAAATTATAGATTCTAAATTTACTAAATCTTCATTTATTTTGTCAGAAGAATCTATAACGATGATTTTGTCAACATCAGGTAAAAGGTGTAAAAGACTATTCACAAATCCAAAAATCTGAACAGGTCTGTTATAAGTTGTTATTATTAGTTGAAAATCTAAATTCAATTTTTGTCTTTTTGAAAATCTTTAGAAGAAACTTTTTGAAAAACTCGCTCATATTCTTTAGTTAAAACTTCAATTGAATATTTGTCTAAAACTTTTTGATAAGCATTCTTTCCCATTTTATTTCTTAAACCCTCATCATT
>JBBQYA010000113.1:0-7354 GCA_038209155.1 Sphingobacteriales bacterium
TTTTTTAAAACGGCAGAATATTCTGTTCCATAAATATCATCAATCACAGAAGTTTTGATGTATCTGTTGGCTAAAGTTTGTGCGAAGGCTGTAGCTTTGTTTACATCTTGGCAAGCAATAGTTAAATAAGAGAGTTTTTCTAAAGCCACTTCTTCTGCATGACAAGGACCACTTAAAATCAAAAGATTTTCAAAAGGCATAAGGTAATTTTTATGCAGAAATTCCCCTACGATTAAATTGTCTTCGGGTACAATTCCTTTTATAGCAGAAATAAATATTTTATGTTCGAAATTTTTGTACTCCGCCAAAGCCAAGGTAGATTTTAGAAATGCAGCTGGTACAGCCAAAATAATTTGATCACATTTTTCTAACGTTTCATTCAAATCATTGCTTAAATCAATAAGTTCCAAATTGAGATTTACTGAACTTAAATAGTTTGGATTATGCGAAAACTGTTTGATATAATCAATAGTACTTTGGTTTCTGATCCACCAAGTAACTGGCTGATTATTATCTGTTAAGATTTTAACTAATGCAGTGGCCCAACTACCGCCACCAATCATTGCAATTCTACTTTTTTGTTTATCCACAGAGAGTTTCTTTAAATAAAAAATGCCTTTGCCGAATTATCAGCAAAGGCAAATTATAGATAATTTGAAAATTATTTTTCAGTTTTCTTTACTAGGTCATCTTTCTCCACTTTTTTCACCTTCATATCATTCTTTAATTTTTTTGAAACGGCTAAATAAGGTCCGTTAATTACTTCTTCATCTCCTTTTAAACCAGAAATAATATGGATATAACTTTCATCTTGAATACCCGTTTTAACTTCTACCTGTTTTACTTTGCCTTCTGGCAAAAACACAAAAACATACTCTTTCTGATCGTCTTTTGAATTATCTTCTTCCTCAGTATCAGTTTTAGATTTGGTTTTATCTACATCACTTTTCTTTTTAGCTAATGCTGAATCTACACGAGTAGTCACAGCTTGAATTGGTAAGGTGATAATATTAGCTAAACGCTCAGTTTGAATTTCGACCGTAGCAGAAAGCCCAGGTCTGAATGGAGATAAACCTTTTAAATCTTTAAAATCTACATAAGATTCAGATAAAACCCGAATTTTAACCTCAAAATTAGTAACCTGATCAGTTCCACCACCAGAAACTGTAGCAGAATTTGCAATTTCTGTAACCACACCTTTAAATTTTCTATCGAGGTACGCATCAACTTCAACTTCAGAAGTATCGCCAATACTCACACGATTTATATCATTTTCATTTACTTCCACATTTACTTCCATGCTACTCAAATCTGCAACACGCATCATTTCTGTTCCTGCCATTTGAGAAGTTCCTACTACTCGTTCACCCAATTCTACTAGCAACGAGGAAACAATTCCATCAATTGGTGAGAAAATAGTTGTTCTTATTAAGTTTTCTCTTGCTTGTTTTACCGTTGCTTCAGAAGATTGTACATTGAATCTAGAAGCAGATATACTTTGTCTGCTGGCATCTACTTCTGCTTTTGCCACTTCAAATTCCGATAATGAATTTTCATATTCAGAAGGAGAGATTACCTTGTCTTTGTACAAATCCTTGGAACGTTTAAAAGCTGCATCAGCTCTTTTAAATCTTGCTTCCACCTGAACAAATTGAGAGGCTGTTGTCGCTAGATTTGCTTTGGTTGTATTTAATGAAGCTGTTGCTCTTTCTAATTCTGACAAATAAATATCAGGTCTAATTTTAGCTAATAATTGTCCTTTTTTTACTCTATCACCTTCCTTTACAGTAAGTTCAACAATTTCACCAGAAACATCTGGAGAAATTTTCACTTCTGTTTCAGGCTGTATTTTTCCACTTGCAGTTACTGTTTCTATTATGGTTCTTTTGGCTACTTTTTCTATCGTAACCTCAGTAAGTTTACCCTCGCCAAACCAACCCGCTTTTTTACCAATTATGGCAAATACAAGAATTAAAACGGTAGCTGCAATTAAGTATTTCTGTAATTTAGAAAGTTTCATAGATAAAATTTAAAAAGAATAGCCAAGGTTTATGATGGATAAAGGAATGATTTTTAATTTAAATTCAATGGTTTTCCTAAATAAAAGTCTAGGATTTTACGCTTAAAAATTAAATCATATTTAGATTGGATATAATCCGCTTCGGCACGACTTAAGTTACTTTTTACTGTGTTGAAATCGATAGAATTCAATAAACCTACATCAAATTTTTGTTGGTTGTATTTAAATGATTCTGTCAATGACTCGAAAGCATTTCCAGAACTTACGTATTTTTTCTCTGCAGCATTGATGTCTGCAACCGATTGTGTGATGGTTTTGTTTAAGTTGTTTTTGATAAATTCTTCATTCAATTGAGTAGTTTGCATATTTAATTTTGCTCTACGAACCCCTAAACGAGTGCTCCAATTATTAAAAATCGGTATTGATAAATTAAATCCGACTGATTGATTAAAGTTATCATTCAATTGATCGAAATAGTTACTTTGCAAAAATTGTTGCTCTACTATTAATTGAGAAATAAATACTGAATCATTGGCTCTCGTACTTCCTACAAATCGTTCACCAAAACCTCTTGAAATGGCAGAAAACGAACCTCTACCACTTGAATATCCCGTTCCTAAAGATGCACCAGCTGATAATCTTGGATAATAGCCTCCTTTTGCAACTTGTAATCCTTTTATGGCTGCTTGAGAATTATATTGTGCCTGCAATACTTCTGGAAATACTTTTACCGATTCATTAAATAAAACAGAAATACTTTTTTCCATAGTTTCATCTATTATTTCAAGATTATCTAATCTTTCTAGCACATATTGTTGAGAAGATTCAGGATCAATTAATTGAGTTAAATTAATCATAGCAATATCTAAATTGTTTTGAGCAGTTATCACGTTTAATTCTTCTGCTGCTCGCTGAGCTTTCACATTCAAAACATCACCAAAAGTTATGTTTCCAACTTTTTCTCTTTTTTCTGCACGGTCAAATTCTTCTTTTGCTAAGTCTAAACGAATATTAGCAGCAGTCAGCAAATCTTCAAAATAAAGTGCCTGCAAATAAAAATTGATAACAGAAAGTAAAACTTCATTTTTTGTTTTTTGCAAACCACTTTTACTAGCTTCCAATAATAATTTATTTCTAGAAATAGTCTGAATTCTTTGGAAACCTCCAAAAAGTAAAACATTACTATTTAATGAAAAATTATTTGAATTTACGCTTTCATTCACAAACTGATTGGTCAAGGGATCAATACTTCTACCAAAATTAAAATTTTCAGTTGCGTTCGCATTCAAATCTGGTAGAAGAGCCATTCTGCTTTCCAACAAATCTACATTAGATAAAGATTGAGATAGCTCTGCTTGCTTTACAGAAATATTATTCTGTAAAGCCATATCTGTGGCTTGCTTGAGTGTAATTTTTTGTTGCGCAAAAACTGAACTTGCTGGCAAAAGGAAAATTAATAACCGAACAAAAGTTCTTTGAGGTCTAGACATAATTGAGAAAAGCAAATTAGATACTTGATTGCAATTATATGTAAACGGTCAATATTTATTGCAATGAGCCAGTAAATATTTAGTTACACCTTGATTTCGAAAATTTTAAAATTAAACTATGCCTACTATTATTATTTGGTTTATTTTACAAAATGATATTTTTTCCTAATACTCCATGGATTATAAAACAGATTTATTCTGGTTTGACTTGGAATAAAAGCCGATCAGAAAAGAAAATCTATCTCACTTTTGATGATGGACCAGTGCCAGAAGCAACTCCATTTGTTTTAGAAGAATTAAAAAAGTTTGATGCAAAAGCTACTTTTTTTGTTATTGGCGATAATGTTCGTAAAAATCCTGAGCTTTTTAATCAAATAAAACAAGCAGGTCATAGTATTGGAAATCATACTTTTAATCATTTAAACGGTTGGAAGAACAGCCAGCGTTTTTATTTAGAAAATATAGAAAAATGCAATGAATTAATTCATGCTCCCTTGTTCAGACCGCCATACGGACGAACCACTTTTAACCAATTAAGAGAAATAAAAAAGCAGTACCAAGTAATCATGTGGGATGTGCTTAGTGGAGATTATAATGCAGCATTGAGTAGAGAAAAATGTTTGTTTAATGTAATTAAAAATGGTAAAAATGGTTCGATCGTCTTATTTCATGATAGTGTAAAATCTTACAAAAATATGAGCTATGCCCTACCAAAGGCCTTAGATTTTTGGAAAAATGAAGGATATGAAATAGTAGGTTTTTAAATTTAAAAAGTCCGAAAAACGAATAAGAATTGCATTTAAATTATGAAAAACTATCAATTTTTGTATTTTCGCAAGAATCAAAAACAAAATCAAAAAAATGGCTTTCGATATAGAAATGATTAAAAAAGTGTACGATGGTATGGCAACTAAAATAGATGCTGCACGACGTACCATTAATAAACCATTAACATTAACAGAAAAAATATTATACACCCATCTTTGGGAAAATCCAGTTCATTTTGCTTTTGAGCGAGGAACGAGCTATGTAGATTTTGCACCAGACCGAGTTGCTATGCAAGATGCTACGGCTCAAATGGCACTTTTGCAATTTATGCAAGCTGGTAGACCTTCCGTTGCAGTTCCTTCCACCGTACATTGCGATCATTTAATACAAGCCAAAGAAGGTGCAGCACAAGATCTTGCATCTGCATTGGACACCAATAAAGAGGTTTTTGATTTCCTTTCCTCTGTTTCCAATAAATATGGTTTAGGATTTTGGAAACCAGGTGCAGGAATTATTCATCAAGTGGTTTTAGAAAATTATGCTTTCCCTGGAGGCTTAATGATTGGCACAGATTCACATACCGTAAATGCAGGAGGTTTGGGAATGATAGCCATTGGAGTAGGTGGAGCAGATGCTTGTGATGTTATGGCTGGATTGCCTTGGGAATTAAAATTTCCTAAATTAATTGGGGTAAAGCTTACTGGAAAACTTTCTGGTTGGACATCTGCCAAAGATGTAATCTTAAAAGTAGCAGGTATATTAACCGTAAAAGGTGGAACTGGAGCTATTTTAGAATACTTTGGAGAAGGCGCAAAATCTCTTTCTTGTACTGGAAAAGGCACCATTTGTAATATGGGTGCAGAAATTGGAGCTACAACTTCTGTTTTTGGTTATGATGAAAAAATGGCTGCTTATTTAAGAGGAACAGAACGGTCGGACATTGCAGATTTAGCAGATCAAATAAAAGCACATTTGACAGGAGATGATGAAGTATATGCTAACCCATCTGCATATTTTGATGAGGTGATTGAAATAGATTTAAGCACACTTGAACCTCATGTAAATGGTCCATTCACTCCAGATTTGGCTTGGCCGATTTCCAAATTTGCTGCAGCTGTAAAAGAAAATAACTGGCCAGCTAAATTAGAAGTTGGTTTAATTGGTTCTTGTACCAATTCATCTTATGAAGATATCAGTAGAGCCGCATCCGTTGCCAAACAAGCAGTTGATAAAGGTTTGGTTGCAAAATCAGAATTCACCATCACACCCGGCTCAGAATTAGTTCGTTTCACAGTAGAGAGAGATGGTTTTTTAGAAACTTTTGCCAAAATGGGCGGAGTTGTTTTAGCCAATGCCTGTGGGCCATGTATTGGACAATGGGCACGGCATACAACTGATCCTTCCAGAAAAAATTCAATTATTACTTCGTTTAATAGAAATTTTGCCAAAAGAAATGATGGCAATCCAAATACTCATGCTTTTGTAGCATCTCCAGAGATAGTTACTGCATTTGCCATTGCTGGAGATCTTACTTTTAATCCTTTGACAGATACTTTGAAAAATGCTGCAGGAGAAGAAATAAAAATGGATGAGCCATCGGGTATAGAACTTCCATCCAGAGGTTTTGAAGTGGAAGACGCCGGTTTTCAGGCTCCAGCTCTTGATGGTGAAAATGTAAATATTCTCGTTTCTCCTACTTCTGATAGATTGCAATTATTAGATCCCTTTGCACCTTGGGAAGGAACAGATATTTTAGGTTTACGTCTATTGATAAAAGCAAAAGGTAAATGTACTACCGATCATATCTCTATGGCTGGACCATGGCTTAAATATCGAGGTCATTTAGATAACATTTCTAATAATATGTTAATTGGTGCTATCAATTATTTCAACGAAACATCCGATTCTGTAAAAAACCAATTGACAGGAGAATACGGAGCAGTACCCGCAACTCAACGCGCATATAAAGCTGCAAAAATCGGTTCTATTGTAGTCGGTGACGAGAATTATGGAGAAGGCTCATCTAGAGAACATGCTGCCATGGAACCTCGCCATTTGGGTGTTCGTGCTATTTTGGTGAAATCCTTTGCCCGTATTCACGAAACCAATTTGAAAAAACAAGGTATGTTAGGTCTAACCTTTGCCAACCCTTCCGACTACGATAAAGTTCGAGAAAATGACTTAATAGACATCACTGGTCTTACCACTTTTGCGCCTGATAAACAATTAGGAATCACCCTAAACCATGACGATGGAACTAGAGACTCTTTTCCTGTTAACCACACCTATAATGCTCAACAAATAGAATGGTTTAAAGCAGGTGGCGCGCTCAATATTATTCGAAAAACGTTAAGCTAGAACATTAAAATCCGGTTTCAATAGCCGGATTTTTTTTGTTTTTATTTTATCGCGTTTTAGAGATTGTAGTATAAATTTTTAGATTTAATTAAAAAAATTAACGCTTATCCGAAATTTAGATAATTACTTTTGGAAACAGTTTTTCTAAAGATTTGGATAGATCTTTCATCTTTATCTTTTTTATGAAAGATTAAAAAGGATGCCCTCCAACATTGAAGGGTAAAATCCTGCATATAGGCAAGATTTCATTTCATCTTTTCTATTCAATCATAATTCGTATTCTGGCAATAATAATTTAAATTAATGAAAATCAAACTGATACAAATAGGAAAAACAGAAGAATCTTATTTGGTAGAAGGAATAAGAAAATATGCAGATCGGCTACAGCATTATTTACAATTTACAGTGCTTACAATCCCTGCATTAAAAAATGCCAAGAATTTGCTTCCTGTAGATTTCAAAAATCAAGAAGCCGATTTACTATTAAAGCAATTTCAGACCAGCGATTTTATTATTCTTTTGGATGAGAATGGCAAGGAATTTTCTTCAACCCAAATGGCAGAATATATTCGAAAACAAGGTGTAGATGGTAATTCAAACTTAGTTTTTGTGATTGGAGGACCATTCGGTTTTCACGATCAAATATACCAACGTGCCGATCTAAAAATAAGTTTATCTAAATTAACTTTTTCTCACCAAATGATTCGATTGCTATTCA
>JBBQYA010000114.1:0-7146 GCA_038209155.1 Sphingobacteriales bacterium
TCAAAAATTCAAAAACGCAATAATGAAAAGAACCAATGATCAGACTTTGAAGCAGGCCATAGACGACATGATGGATTCTTATAAATTGAATGATAAATTGAAAGAAATGGAACTGATAAGCAATTGGGAAGAAATTGTAGGAAAAGCAGTATCCAACAGAACTACAGAGGTTTATATCAAAAACAAAAGACTATTTTTAAAATTATCTTCAGCAGTGTTAAGAAAAGAATTGGCCATGAGCCGTCAAAAATTAATGGATTTATTGAATGAACATGCCGGTTCCGTAGTTGTAAATGAAGTGATTTTATTATAAAAAAAAACACCGAAACAGACTATTTTTGTTCTGCCTATTTCGGTGGCTTTCAATTTATTTCAGCCTCTATTTGCGGTAATTTAAATCAATTAAAATACCAAATAAATTCGACGCAACTATTAATTGAAGTTTATTTTTAACAATTTTTTATTGATGAAAATTGATGCTTTAACGTTTTAAAACTTTTCAAAAGCAGTAAAAAAGAAGTTTCCTTCAATTTCTGCATTTTCATCAGAATCTGATCCATGCACAGCATTTGCATCAATTGACTTTGCAAAACGCTGACGGATGGTTCCAACATCAGCCTTATTTGGATCGGTTGCTCCAATTAGTTTTCTAAAATCTTCTATAGCATTATCTTTTTCTAAAATAATTGCCACGATCGGTCCAGAGGACATAAAAGAAACTAGCTCACTATAAAATCCTCTTTCCTTATGTACTTCATAAAATTTGCCAGCCATTTCTGAACTTAAAAAAGTGTACTTCATGGCCGCGATCCTGAAACCGTCTTTAATTATTTGATCTATTATTGCTCCGATATGTCCATTTGCTACCGCATCAGGTTTAATCATAGTAAAGGTTCTATTCGTATTCATTTTTATTAATTTTGAACTGCGAAGATAGAAAAACAATCTTTTGACAAAAAGAAATAATAATCTTTGCAAAAAAATTTTACAACTTGACAATTTTTTTTTAATAAATTTGCGCCCTTGTTGAAAAAATGAATAGAGCTCAAATCGACATTTTATTGTCTAAACCTTCCAAGATTGTAATCACAACTCACAATAAACCAGATGGTGATGCAATGGGTTCTTCTTTGGGTCTTTTCCATTATTTTAAAGCAAAAGGTCATGATGTAAAAGTGATTAGCCCTACGGATTATCCTTTCTTTTTAAATTGGCTACCAAGTAATGACGAAGTTTTAATTTTTACAGACTCTGTTCAAATTTCTACTGACTTAATTGCTATGGCTGATATTATTTTTTGTTTAGACTTTAATACGCTAAGCAGAATCAATGAATTAGGAGAATTAGTAAGGAATTCAAAAGCAATTAAAGTTTTAATTGATCATCATTTAGAACCAGAAAGTTTTGCAGATTATCAACTTTGGGATACAGAAGCAAGTTCAACAGCAGAATTGGTTTACCGGTTTATTGGTGAAGCAGGGGATCATAAAATGCTAAACATAGAAATTTCAACCTGCTTGTACACTGGTATTATGACCGATACTGGTTCGTTTAGATTCCCTAGAACTACTGCCAAACTTCATCGAGTTGTGGCAGATTTAATAGATGCTGGTGCAAATAATACTAAGATTCATGCTGCAGTTTTCGATAATTTTTCAGAAAAGCGATTGCGATTTCTAGGTTATTGCTTAAAAGATAAACTAACCATACTTCCTGAGTTTAATACTGCATATTTATCTTTGAATCAGAAAGATTTAAATGATTATGGAGTTGGAACAGGTGACACAGAAGGTATTGTCAATTTTGCATTGTCCATTAATGAAGTTCAATTGGCCATTGTTATTATCCAAAGAGGAGATTTGGTCAAATTATCTTTTCGCTCAAAAGGGGTTTTTCCTGCAAATCAAATTGCGAAAAAATATTTTAACGGTGGTGGACATTTAAATGCCGCTGGCGGACAAACTACCGACAGCTTAGAGATTACAACACAAAAAGTAAATGATATATTACCAGAATTCAAAGAATTATTAAACAACAATCATAAATAAAAATAAAAAAAACATGAACATTAGTAAAGGTAAATTTTCCCTGTATGCATTTCTTATAATAGCACTTGCTTGGGGTTGCGGAAAAGGTTTTAAAAAGACTGAAGATGGTTTGGAATACAAAATCCACACTAAAAATCCTGGCGAAAAAATTAAAATTGGTGATTATTTAACGCTAGACATGGTTTACAAAACAGACAGCGACTCTGTTTTATTTGATACCTACAAGAATAAGCAACCGTTAAAAATAATGGTTCAAGAACCAACTTTTAAAGGAGATTTAATGAGCGGTTTAATGTTGATGACAAATAAAGATAGCGCAACGTTTAAAATTAGCTCGGATAGTTTGTTTTCAAAAACATTTGGAGTAGAGCGTCCTGAATTTATAAAAGCTGGAAGCATGATCGTTTTTCAAGTAAAGATAAACGAAGTAACTTCTAAAGATAAAATGGAATCTGATATGAAAAAAGCTCAAGATGAACAAACTGGAAAAGAAAAAATGCTTTTGGATGAATACGTAAAAACCAATAATCTTACTGTAAATACAACAGCAAGTGGTTTGAGATATGTAATTACAAAAGAAGGAACTGGAGTAAAACCTACCGCTGCTTCTACAGTGAAAGTAAATTATACTGGAAAATTATTCGATGGAACTGTTTTCGATAGTAATGCAGGTAAAGCACCTATCGAATTTCCATTAGGGCAGGTTATTCCAGGATGGACAGAAGGATTACAATTATTAAATGCAGGTTCAAAAGCTGTATTTATTATTCCATCAAATTTAGCTTATGGCGAAAAAGGCGGTGGTCCGATTCCTCCAAATTCTCCTTTAGTTTTTGATGTTGAGTTATTAGAAGTAAAATAAATTTATTCAAATTAATATGAAAGTTTTATTCACATTTCTTGTAAGTATTCTGTTTTTATCAGGATTGCAAGCTCAGAATTCAAATTTTAAAACATCACCAGATGGATTAAAATATAAAATTTTGAAAGAAGGAAAAGGTAGAAAAATTGTTAAAGGCGACATCGTAGAAATGGATATGTCTTATAAAACAGAAAAAGATTCGCTCTTATTTAGTAGTTCGGATTTTAAACAACCCATTTCTATTGTAGTAGATAAGAGAGTTTTCAAAGGCGATATAATTGATGGTCTTTTACTACTTTCTGTTGGCGATAGTGCGCAATTTTTATTAGATGCAGATTCATTGTTTACAAGAACTTTTCAAGCTGCACTTCCAGATTATATTAGAAAAGGAAGTATGTTGAATTTTGTAGTGAAAATAAATAGTGCTGTAACTGCTGAAGAAATGGCATCCAAAACGCAATCATTAGAAAAGGACCAGATTGGAAAACAAGATGCTGAGATACAAGCATATATAAAAGCTAATAAGCTAAGTCCGTTAAAAACCTCTAGTGGTTTATATTATATTGTAACTAAAAATGGAACAGGAGCTTTACCAAAGCAAGGTCAAAAATTAACTGTACATTACACTGGAAAACTTTTAAATGGAACCAAATTTGATTCTTCTATAGATAGAAATGATCCGTTTAAATTTGAATTAGGTGGTGGAGTTATAAAAGGCTGGAATGAAGGTTTTGCTTTATTTAATAAAGGCACAAAAGCTACCTTGATAATCCCCTATCAATTAGGATATGGAGCTCAAGGTGCAGGCGCTGATATAAAACCGTATTCTCCTTTATTATTTGATGTGGAATTAATTGATTTCAATTAAAAAATTTCTTTTTTTACTGCAAATAATTACTACAAAATTTAAATGATCTTCTTTTGCTTTTTTGCAAAAAAAATTGAAATGTGAAAGATGATTTTAAGAAGGTTTAAGTTTTATTTGCTAAAATAATTTTAATTACAAATTTAAACTTATTTATTTTTATTTAAAAAAACAGATAAAGCCCTTTTAATTTAAAAGGGCTTTTTTATTTAATTTGCGGCATGATTTTAACAGACACCCACACACATCTATATTCAGATTCTTTCAAAGACGATAGGGACGAAATGGTTCTTAGAGCATTGGATAAGGGAATATCTAGAATGTTTATGCCCAATGTTGATTTAGATTCTGTAGCTGGAATGATGGAGTTGAACAATAAATATCCAGACAATTTATTCATGATGTTGGGTTTGCATCCCTGTTCTGTTGAAGAAAATTACCAAGAGGTAATTAGTAATTTAAAAATTAAAGCTAAAGAAATTAAGATAGTTGCTATAGGTGAAATAGGTTTAGATTTATATTGGAAAAAAACAAATTTTGAAGAACAAAAAGATGCTTTTATTACACAAATAAATTGGGCTAAAGAATTAAAATTACCTATAGTTATTCATAGCAGAGATGCAATAGAAGAATCGATTAAAATATTAGAAGAGTCTAAAGACGAAAATTTAAAAGGGGTAATGCACTGTTTTGGTGGAACATTAGATCAAGCAAAAAAGATCACAGATTTAGGTTTTTATCTGGGAATAGGAGGAATAGCAACATTTAAAAATGCTGGATTGGACAAAATTTTGACTGAAATAGATTTAAATTATTTAGTTCTTGAAACAGATTCCCCTTACATAGCACCAGTTCCACATCGCGGAAAGAGGAATGAAAGTGCTTATTTACTTTCAATTGCAGAGCATGTAGCATTTATTTTAGGAATAAACTTAGAAGAACTCGCTAAAATTACTACCTTGAATTCGAAAAAACTTTTTGGTCTTTAAAACTACATGTCGAGGAAAACATCAATTTTAATTATTTATACAGGTGGAACAGTAGGTATGGTTCAAGATCCAGTTTCTGGAGCGTTGAAGCCTTTAGATTTTAAACAAATAACTCAAAACGTACCTGAACTTGCGAGACTCAATTATTTATTAACGGTATATTCATTTATGCCAACATTAGATTCATCAAATATAAATCAAGAGGCTTGGCTTCAAATTGCAGAATTGATTGAAAGAAATTACGATGCATTTGATGGTTTTGTGGTTTTGCATGGATCAGATACTATGGCCTACACGGCATCTATGCTAAGCTTTTTATTAGAAAACTTAGGAAAACCGGTGATTTTAACAGGATCTCAATTACCAATTGGTGAAATAAGAACAGATGCAAAAGAGAATTTAATTACAGCTATAGAAATAGCGGCAAGCAAAAGAAGTGCAAAAGCAGTGGTGCCAGAAGTTTGCATCTACTTTGATTATCAATTATTTAGAGGAAACAGAGCGATTAAATATAATTCAGCAAAATTCGAAGCATTTCGATCTATAAATTATCCTTTATTAGCAGAAGCTGGTGTTCATTTAGATTTTAAATTGGACAAAATTATTCCTGCAAATGATCTGCCTCTTATCGTTCACAAAAAAATTGACACGCAAGTTGGAGTATTAAAAATATTTCCTGGCATTTCTCAATCGGCCATTCACGCAATCCTAAATACGCCTAATATGAAAGCGGTAATTATAGAAACATTTGGTTCAGGAAATACTTCCTCTTCAACTTGGTTTTTAGATTGCCTTAGGGAGGCGATTGAAAGAGGCTTAATTATTTTAGATATTTCTCAATGTATTGGAGGTTCTGTAGAATTAGGAAGATATGAAACCAGCCAATATCTAAATAAAATGGGTGTTGTAAGCGGTTTTGATATGACTTTTGAAGCAGCCATTACAAAATTAATGTTCTTATTAGGTCAGGGTTTTGAAGGCAAGGAATTAAAAACAATGCTAGAGAAAAATCTAAGAGGGGAATTGACAAATAATTAGGGCTTTCATTATTTTACTCTTACATTCGCAAAAATTCAAATTGGAGAGGTGTCAGAGTGGCCGAACGTGCAAGCTTGGAAAGTTTGTGTACCGCAAGGTACCGCGGGTTCGAATCCCGCCCTCTCCGCTTTTGTAAAACTATATGATTTTGCTTTTTATTTTTACTAATAAAAGATGTATCATCTCATATCTTCATATTTAAACTTTATTTCCTAAAAAATAAAATTTAAGTTGTTTTTAAACCTTATAACTCTATTTCTGAAATTTCTAATAAGGTTAATTTATTTCTAAAATTGTCTTGTTACTGAGGTAATAAGGTGATTTTTAGAGTTAATAAATAATAATCATTAATGAAAAGTTCAGAGGTATAGATATAATTTTGGAGGGATGTAAGAAATTAGTTTTATCAAGGGAGAGGATTTTTATAAATTTTTACAAAAAACTATTCCAGATGTTAAACTTCCTCTTTCTGAAAAAGAAAAAGACTAAAAAAGAATGAAGTTGAAAAATAATTGATTGATCGATAAAGTGTTTGGTCGTATTATTTCCTTTCAATAATTCCAGAATATTAAAAAAAATCGATTTTAAACACATTTCAAAATTCAAATTGATTAAGAAATCATAATTGACTTTTATTGCTACACTTAAAATATTTTTGTTTTTATAATAAAGATTTTGACTTTAAGTTTTAATTCTAAAACTCAAAAATTAAAGCTATCAAAATGAAATCAAAAATAATTTTTCTACTTCTTATTTACACGACTTTATCTTCATGCGTCTCTACAGAATCGGTTTCAATCGGAACTGTAAAAAAAGATACGTCAACTGTAGAAATATATTTAAAGGATATAAATAGTTCAAAAAAGGATTATGAAATCCTTGCCTATGTAGAAGTATCAGGATCAATATTTACTTCCAAAAGTTCGCTTTTAAAAGCATTGAAAAAGAAGACAGATAAACTTGGTGGAGACGCTGTGATTAATGTAAAATACTTTTACATCCCATGGGGATTTTCTAGTTTACCAGCTTTAGATGGAGTGGTTGTTAAGTTTAAATGAATTATTCAATGCTTTTCTTTGTTTTACATTAGATTTTAATTTAAATAAAAAGGGCAGAATTTTCATTCTGCCCTTTTTAAATTTCAATCATCTACTTTCTCTGCGCCTTCAAAAACTTCCCTGTATAGGAATTTTCTTTATCCAAAATTCCATTCGGTTCACCCTCATATACTACATATCCGCCTTTTTCACCGCCTTCTGGGCCAATGTCTATGATCCAATCTGCAGATTTTATTACATCTAAATTATGCTCAATCACCACCAACGTATTTCCTTGTTCTAACAA
>JBBQYA010000115.1:0-7116 GCA_038209155.1 Sphingobacteriales bacterium
AAAAATCTGAAAATTCCAGATCCTTTCTTTTCACTTCAGCTTTTAAAGGAAAATGGGTTTAGACCCAAAAATATTTTTGACGTAGGAGCGTACAATGGAGACTTTGCTAAAATGGTAGCTTCCATATGGTCTGAATCTGAAATAGTTTGTTTCGAAGGATTACCAGATAAAGTAAAATTGTTAAATCAAACCATTGCTAGTAATAAGATAAAAATTATCGAAGGATTAGTAGGAGATAGAAATGAAAAAGATGTTAAATTTTTTAAAGTAGAAAGTGCTACATCAGTTCTTGAAGAGAATACTTCAAATGATTTTGATGTTGGATTTCAAAAAATGCACACTCTCGATAATTGTTTAAAAGAATTTTCATTAAAAGCTCCTGAGTTTTTAAAAATAGATACACAAGGTTATGAATATAATATTCTGAAAGGCTATGAAAATAATATTAAGCACACAGAAGTAGTACTTGCAGAATTAAATTTTATAGATATTCATAAAAATGTAAAACTTGCTTATGATGTGATTTCGTTTTTGCATGACCATCATTTTGTGATATATGATATTTGTCAATTGCATAGAAGACCCTCTGATAAAGCACTATGGCAAAGCGATTTTATTTTTTGTAAAGAAGATTCATTACTTCGACAAAGTAAAACTTGGTAATTGATTGAAAAAAATATGTATTGTGACCTCAGGTCAGCCCTCTGCAAATCCAAGAGCAGTAAAAGAGGCAATCCTTCTTTCCCAAAAGGATTTTGAGGTAACGTTTATTTATTGCCCTATTTCTCCATGGGCTGATGAATTTGATATTAAACTATTTGGTGAAAACTCTTCTATTAAATGGATAAAAACGGGTTATCATCCTGAAGAAAATAAATTCAAATACAAATTTGCTAGGCTAAGAAAAAAATGCTGGCAAATGATTGGTTTATTTGCCAAAAATAAATTTGATAGCCATGTTAAATCATCTGTTCTCTTTTCTCAGGAGCTTTTTAAAGAAGCATTAAAGCATAGGGCAGATCTTTATATTGGTCATAATTTAGGATCAATAGCTGCTGTAATAAAAGTAGCAAAAAAGTATAATGCAAAAATCGGTTTTGATGCAGAAGATTTTCATAGAGGAGAATTTAAAAATTCAGATAGACAGAGAAAGATAACTGAGTCAATAGAAAAGCAATATTTTCCGATGTTAGATTACTGCACTGTAGCAAGTCCTCTCATAGGAGAAGCATACAAATCTATATTTCCAGATCAAACATTTACAGTTATTAATAATGTGTTTTCTAAAAAATATGCTAAAAAAGAAGAAGTTGTAATTCAAACACAGACTCTTAACCTTTTTTGGTTTTCGCAATTTATTGGATATAAAAGAGGCCTTGAAACTGTTGTTTTAGCTTTAAATAAATGTGAGGATTTAGATATAAAACTTCATTTACTTGGAAACATAAATGAATCCTTCAAAACATTTATAATAGAAACTGTTTTAGAGAAAAATAAAATTTTATTTTTATCGCCATCTTCTTTAGAAGAAATTTTTGTTATAAGTTCTCAATTTGATATTGGATTGGCAACAGAAATTCCTGAGACGTTAAATAGAGAATTTTGTTTGACAAATAAAATATTCACCTATTTACTTTCAGGAAATGTAATTTTGTTTTCTGATACAAAGGCGCAAAGTCAATTTCTAGATAAACATCCTGCTACCGGATTTTTATATAATTCAGAAAATGTATTAGAACTAACCTCAATTTTAAGAAAATTATATAACGATCGTCCATTACTAAATGAGATGAAAAATAATTCTTTAATGCTTGCATTAAATGAATTAAATTGGGAAAATGAAGGTAAAATTTTTCTTAGAATCGTTAAAAGTACTATAAATAATAATTGAAAAAAATCCTAATCTTATATCCGCTTTTTCCACCTAGTAACCTTGCTGGTGTACACAGGCCAAGATTATTCGCTCAGCATCTCCCTTCTTTTGGATGGGAACCTATTATTCTTACGGTACATCAAAAATATTATGAAGAGACAAATGATGAGGATTTAGTAAAATTACTTCCTTTGGGATTAAGAATTGAGAAAGTAGATGCTTTCAAAAGAATTGGACCTATTGGTGATATAGGCTTGCGTGGATTTTTACAGCTTTATCAAAAAGCAAAGTCTATCATCAAAAACGAAAAAATAGATTTTGTTTATATACCTATTCCTTCTTTTTATTGTGCAATATTGGGAAGATTGCTTCATGATAGTACCGGAGTAAAGTATGGTATTGATTATATAGATCCATGGGTACACAATTTCCCTGGTAGTAATTTATTATTTAGCAGACATTGGTTCAGCACTAAACTGGCAAAAATATTAGAGCCTTTTGCAGTAAAAAATGCATCACTTATTACAGGTGTTGCAGAAGGATACTACACACCTGTTTTACAACGTAATCCACATTTAAACTCTCAAGCTGTAACAGTAGCTATGCCTTACGGGGGCGAAGAAAACGATCATAAAATAGCTGCAACATTACAAAAGCAACCTTATCTTTTTAAGAAAAATGAAAAGAAATTACAATTGGTTTATGCTGGTGCGATGTTGCCTAAGGCTTATGAACCATTAGAGAATATATTTAAAGCCATTGCATCGAATAGAAGCGAATTCAAATCAGTAGAATTTCATTTTATAGGAACAGGCAAACTGACAAATGACCCTTTAAGTTTTACAATAAAAACAATGGCAGAAAAATATGGATTATGGAATTCAATAGTTTTTGAATACCCAAAACGTATTCCATATTTTGATGTGATTGTTCACTTAAATTCTGCAGACGCTGTTTTTATTCTTGGAAGCACGGAGCCACATTACACTCCATCAAAAGTTTACCAAGCTATTTTGGCTGAAAAACCTGTAATTGCAGTTTTGCATGAAAAAAGTACGGCCTCTGCAATATTAAAAGAATCACGTGCAGGCATGGTGATTACAATTAATGAGGAAAATGTAGAGCATTTAGAAAATTCTTTTGTTAGTACATTTCTAACTTTTAGGACTTTTGTTGAATCTTTTAAAAAAGAACAAATTCACAAAGAAGTGTTTGCTGAATATTCAGCTTTTGCTGTTACAAAAAAGCTTTCAATTTTTTTAGAAAAAGTATATTCAAATGAGCATATTTAAAGAATTAAGAATTATTTTTTCTGCGATTAATAAACATCCGCTTGCAAGAAAACATAAAATTAGATCATATTTTAAATTTTTTAAATGGCAATTTTTGCAAATAATATTTCCAGGCATTAGAAAAGTAAGATTTATTGGGGATACATATTTGCTGGCATCGAAAGGAATGACAGGTGCAACTGGAAATATTTATTGCGGTTTGCACGAATTTGACGATATGGGTTTTTTACTTCATTTTTTAAGAAATGAAGATACATTTATAGATATTGGGGCGAATATTGGAAGCTACACTATTCTCTCTTCAGGAGTATGTGGTGCAAAGACAATTAGCTTTGAACCAGCACCTAACACATTTATTCATCTTCGAAATAATATTAAAATAAATGGTATAGAAGATCTTGTGAGTTTACAAAACGAAGCTCTTGGGGCTACAGAAGGTAAATTAAATTTCACCTCAGATTTAGATACAGTAAATCATGTTTTATCAAAACATGAAATTAGTGATAGGAAAGCGATTGAAGTGGATGTAAGTACGTTGGATATAAGATTAAAAAATAATAATTCTTCAATGCTTGTAAAAATCGATGCTGAGGGTTTTGAAACCGAGGTTTTGAACGGTATGGAAATGACGCTTAAAAATAAATTGTTAAAAGCAATTATAATTGAATTAAACGGTTCGGGTTTGCGTTATGGATACGATGACCAAAGTATTCATGAGAAATTAATTGTGAATGGTTTTTTGCCATTTAGGTATAATCCTTTCAATAGAAAATTATCACCTCTTTCAACATTTTTAGAAACAAATACTATTTATATCAGAGATTATCCTTTTGTTGAAAAAAGGATTGCATCTGCTAAATATGTTTCTGTGTTTTCAGAAATTTTTTAGTCAAAAAATTAGTAATTAAAATATTTTTTCTATTAAATATAGTATAATTTTTTTGAATAACCCATAGTAAAGTAAAATAGTATTTTTTTCGGATTAATAAAGCTCTACTATTAAAGTATTAAGCTTTTTTTTAAAATTAAATTAGGTGTTTGATTTTAATATTTATTAGAATTTTAAAATAATCTTATAAGTTTTTCAATAAATAATTGTAACTATAAAGATCAAATCAATTAATATTTTTTATTGCTAATTAGACTTTAATTATAAAAAATTATAATAATTTCAAAAAATATTGATTATTAACAATAAATATTAAATAATTTGAAGCTTATAAATTTAAAGTTGTTTCCAATTTGTCTTTTTTCTATAAATCTTGTGTTTTTTATTAGTTTTATTTACTTTTTTGCATTTTTAAGAAAATTAATTTTTTATTCAATTCATCTTTTATAATTTCAGTTGAATTTTTTATTTCCAAAAAACTTTTTATTAAATAAGTTCTAATTTCTTTTTTATAGGTAATGTAAACTGCATCATAATCAGGTAGAAAATTTTCTTCAAACATTAATGGAGTTAAATTAATCCAAAACTTAGGTTTGTTATTTGATTTTAGTTTAAGTATTGTGCATGATATTGGAATTCTTATTCGATTATCATAGAAAGTTATTAGGGCATCTAAATATTTACCTACTTTAAGCTTTGCTTTAGTATTCCCATCACTTAGTCCAGCTCTTTGCGAAGTCATCCTATTTCTACCTAAAAAATCAGGACAAAGAATTATAAGAATTCCATTTGGTTTTAATATTCTTTTACATTCATCTAGAAATAAGGAAACATTTATAACATGTTCGATAACAAATACACTAAAAACTAATTCAAATTGTTCATTTTCTACTGGAAATTCATTTGATTTTTTAAAGGAAATAAATTTAGATTCAGCAAATCGTAAAGAATTTTTTATTATTTGGTTTTCTGAAAAATCTAATCCACAATATTTTTCTTTAATTTCTGGATAAAAATTTAAAATATTTGCACTTCCACATCCTATCTCACAAATAGAATTAGAATTTTTCGCGTTCTCTACAATTTCTTGGTAACAAGGTTCTAATTTATCTGTCCAATTATTAGCAGTAAAGTCTATCTCATTATAATAGTCTTTATTATTTGAATAGAAATTATTTAATTGATTTTCTAAATCAATTAAATCTTTACTTTTATTTATTGAAGATACCCAGTTTAACTTTCTATTTACTTTATTCATTTATTGAAGACATATTAACAATAAATTTAATTTGCTTCTAAATTAAATTTAACAAACATAATATTTTATTTTTTGTCTTTAACGTTTAACATATTTCAGTAACTAAATCAGAAATAAAATCTTTTTTTTTAAATTAGATCGATAGATTTCTTAAAACAAAGTAAGTTTTCTGCATGGGTTTCTTCTGTTTTTTTCAGTTTTTCAGATAATTCACTTTCATATTTGTAACCTAACAGATTAAATTTTTTAATCCAGTATTCTGGCTCTTGTTCATTAAAGTGTCCATGCCCGCCTTGGCCTGGTCTTGCTGCTGAAAGAATAATTCTGTTCGAATGATTAGTTAGTGTTTTAAGAAAATTGAATTCATAATCAGGATGTATGTGTTCTATTACTTCAAATGACCATACTAAATCAAATTGTTTTTGAAGATTCAATTCTTTATTCAAATTATGCTTTAAAATTTTTTCTTTTGCAGGAGATTGAGCTATCGCAATAGCTGAATTTTCTACACCTAAAGCATCGATATTATTATTTAAATAATACATAAGCGATACACCAGTTCCGCATCCTATATCAAGAATACTGGAAGGTTTCAATTCTAAAATGATAATATCCAAAACTTTTTTAGGAAACAAACTACACATAAATAAGTCTTTCTGAGAAGAGAATGTACCATCTTTTCGGTAATTGATTATTATCTGTTCTTTTTTAATATCAATCAATGCTATTAATCTTTGGATCAATAAAATAATAGCTGGCCTTGATGGATGATTTATTTTTTCTCTTGCAATGATTCTTTTAACTCTTTCTAACATAAATGCTTATTTCTTCACTATCTTTTTTAACTTCGAATACAAATATCTTAATGTTTGCTCTGATAAAGCAATAAAATTCCTTAATCCTTTTTTTAATTTACCATTGGGTACTTTAGAATAATAATATTGTTGAAAAAAGATGAGAATATCTTTTCTGGTCATTCCAGATAATGTTGCAACTCTTTTATCACCAGCCCAATGAATTAGTCCATTTTGTAATATTCCATCTTGAATATCCTTTAATTCTAAATCGGCTACAATTGTGCTTTTACTCCACATCATAAATTCTGCTGTTCCTAATATCAAATTGTTTGTTGTTGATAAAGTTGGTAATAAGTAGTTATAAACAGACTGGTCAACAAGTGGGAAAAGCGATTGATTCTTCCAAAAAGGATATTTGGAAGGATCAAAATGTTCGTTTAAAACATCCTTACTTATGCTTCCTGTTGTAACAAATATCTGACCGGCATTAAAAAAATACCCTGGAAACTTGTATAACGGGAACTGAGCCTCAATTTTCTTTGTATCAAAATAAATCTGTTTAACCCACTCTTCATACGGATTTTCAACTACTTCAATACTTACTATATAATCACTCTTTTCAAATTGGGGAAGTAAACGCTCAATGAAATTTCCAGTAAAAACTATATCAGCATCCAACAACAATATTTTTTTTCCTGATACTGCTTTATACAGATAATGAAATTTTGCCCCACTCCAACCTAGTTTTTTAATCCCAAAATCTATTTTTTTTACATTAAAAGATGTTTCTAGCTCTTTTGTATTAAAATATCCATTCCCATAATCTGGTACTATCTCTATATCAATTGAAGAATAAAAATATCTGATACTGGCAATACATATTCTTGCAAAGAAGAAATCTTTTTTATTGCAGCAAACAACTATAGTAAGATCATTAAGTGTCATTATAAAGAAAAAACAAAGTAACTTAAAAGAAACTAATTTTTTTAATTGATCAACTAACTTCC
>JBBQYA010000116.1:0-7091 GCA_038209155.1 Sphingobacteriales bacterium
AAAAAAAGCCCAGATTTTCATCAGGGCTTTCTTCATTTATTAAAAGACAAATCTTTCTAGCTGCAACCCAGAGAGTTACCGCAGTTTAAACATTTATAACAAGTGCCAGAGCGAACTGTAATATGTCCGCAAACATTACAAGCTGGTGCATCAGATTGTGCGCCGCCAGTTATGTCAAACGCTTTTTGCTGGGTACCATCTTTTGAAGTACTCATACTATAACTTGGTGTAGTATTTTGTGGCTGATTGCTTATATCTGGATTTTGATCTTCATCTATCATTTGAGGGTTTCCTAAAATCGCTTTTTTCTCAGTCTGAACATGAATTAAATCGGTTCTATCCAAATACTCATATCCCAACAATCTGAAAATATAATCGATAATAGAGGTAGCACTTTTAATATTTTCATGCCCCTGTACCATTCCAGATGGCTCAAAACGTGTGAAGGTGAATTTCTCAACAAACTCTTCTAACGGTACACCATATTGTAAGCCTACAGAAATAGAAATTGCAAAACAGTTCATTAGCGATCGTAAAGTAGCACCTTCTTTGTGCATGTCTACAAATATTTCTCCTAAAGTTCCATCTTCATATTCACCTGTTCTCACAAAAATAGTTTGGCCTCCAATGCTTGCTTTTTGAGTAAATCCTCTTCGCTTGGTTGGCAAATTTTTCTTTTCAACCACGCTTGACAATTGACGTTTAAATTTAGTATCGGTACTTCTTTCCAAGATTGCTCTTGCTGCTTCCAATACTTGATCTGCTGTCAAATCACTTAATTTCACATTAGCTGCATCACCTAAAACTTCTTCAATCGTTTCAGCAACAGAATTTTCATCTTTCGTATCAGATTTAGTTGATAATGGTTGTGAAAGTTTACTTCCATCTCTGTAAAGTGCATTAGATTTCAATCCTGTCTGCCAGCTAAGAAGGTAAGAATTTTTGAAATCCTCTGCTGTAGCCTCGTTTGGTAAATTTACTGTTTTAGAAATTGCACCAGATAAGAATGGCTGAGCTGCAGACATCAATCGGATGTGACCATTTGCATGGATGTATCTTTGACCTTTATTTCCACATTTATTAGCACAATCAAATACTGGATAATGCTCTTCTTTTAAATAAGGAGCTCCTTCTATGGTCATGGTTCCGCAGATATAATCGTTAGCTTCTTCAATTTGCTTTTTGGTAAAACCAATTGCTTGCAATAAATTAAAGTTAGAATCGCTGTACTTCTCAGATTTTAAGCCTAATCTTTTCAAACAATCTTCGCCAAGTGTCCAAATATTGAAAGCAAAACCGATTTCGAAACTTGCTAATACTGCTTTATCCACTTTTTCTAAGTCATCAGCAGAAAATCCTTTTGCAGCAAGCGTATCAAAATTAATATTTGGTGCACCTTTTAAACTCCCAGTTCCTTTTGCATAGTTTACAATTGCTTGTATTTCAAACTCTTGGTAACCCAAGTTTTTAAGGGAAACAGGAATTGCATGATTGATGATTTTGAAATAACCACCACCTGACAATTTTTTAAACTTAACTAAAGCGAAATCTGGTTCGATACCAGTAGTATCGCAATCCATTACCAAACCTATTGTTCCGGTTGGAGCAATTACTGTTGTTTGTGCATTTCTATAACCATATTTCTCTCCCATTTGTACTGCTTTGTCCCAAGCATTGCAAGCTGCTTTCAACAAATAGTCAGGACAGTCTTTTGGATTAATTCCTGGAGGCGCTATTTCTAAACCTTCGTAGTTTTGAGTAGAATTATATGCTGCATAACGGTGATTTCTCATCACTCGCATCATGTGTTTCTTATTTTCGTTGTATCGTTTGAATGGACCTAAAACACTTGCCAATTCTGCAGAAGTTGCATAAGCGGTTCCCGTCATAATTGCTGTAATAGCACCACAAATTGCAGCCGCTTTCGGACTATCATAAGGAATACCAGCAACCATTAAAATTGCACCTAAGTTGGCATATCCTAAACCCAAAGTTCTGTAATCATAACTTAATTGAGCAACTTCTTTAGATGGAAACTGAGCCATCAAAACAGAGATTTCTAAAACTACCGTCCAAATTCTATTGATATGCTCATAACCTTTTACATCAAATTCTAAGGTAGTATCATTGAAAAAATGACGAAGATTTACAGATGCTAAATTACAAGCCGTGTTATCCAAAAACATGTATTCAGAACATGGATTAGAAGCATTGATTCTTCCACCTTCTGGGCAAGTATGCCATTCGTTGATAGTAGTATCAAATTGTACTCCCGGATCTGCACATGCCCAAGCAGCATAAGCAATTTTATCCCATAAATCAACTGCTGATACCTTTCCAACTACTTTTCCATCTATTCTGCCAATTAAATCCCAATCTTGTTTGTTTTCTAACGATTTGAAAAAGGTATTTGGAATACGAACTGAATTATTAGAATTCTGTCCTGCAACTGTTTTGTATGCTTCGCCTTCATAATCAGAAGAATAACCAGCAGCTATCAAAGCAGCTACTTTTTTCTCTTCTTCAACTTTCCAATTCACAAAATTTACAATTTCTGGATGATCCATATCCAAACAAACCATTTTGGCTGCTCGTCTTGTAGTTCCACCAGATTTAATAGCTCCTGCTGCACGATCTCCAATTTTCAAAAACGACATTAAACCCGATGAATAACCACCACCTGCCAACTTCTCATTCTCACCACGAAGTTTAGAAAAATTAGTTCCCACACCAGAACCATATTTAAAAATCCTTGCTTCACGAACCCATAAATCCATAATTCCACCTTCGTTTACCAAATCATCATCTACAGATAAGATGAAACAAGCATGAGGTTGAGGTCGCTCATAGGCAGAAGTAGATTTAGACAATTCTTCTGTTATTGGATCTACATAATAATGTCCTTGAGGTTTTCCAGTAATTCCATACGAAGAATACAAACCTGTATTGAACCATTGTGGAGAGTTTGGTGCAGCCAATTGACCAACTATCGTGTAAGCCAATTCATCGTAAAATATTCCAGCATCTTTGTCTGATGCGAAATAACCGAAGCGTTTTCCCCAGTCCATCCAACAGTTTGCCATTCTGTGTGCAACTTGTTTAATAGAATTTTCTCCGCCAGTTGTTCCATCTCCCATAGGCACACCAGCTTTTCTGAAATATTTTTGTGCTAGAATATCCGTTGCTACTTGCGACCAAGTATTTGGGACTTCTACATTATTCATTTCAAATACTGCGTCTCCTTTTGGATTGCGAATTACTGAACTTCTTTTTTCGTAGGTGAATAAATCGTAAGCAGACTTTCCCTCTTGGGTAAAATACCGCTGAAATTCTAGACCTTTTAAATTCTTTTTAATCATATTGGCGTGGTTAAATAATGTGTTTAGCTAAAAAATGCTCCATAGGAGCAGCAATAAGGCGTTTTTTCGTTTAATCAAATATATATTTACTAACTTGAGTTTGTCCGTTTTCGTTTTCCACATTCGTGTTACAAAGCCTTATTCAACATAAAAATATTAAATAAATCATTCATTATAACACATTTGATTATGTGGAAAAGTTATTTTTTTCTTGCTTTTTCCTATCTAATTTTATGAATTTTTTGTTGAACTTGCTTTTTAATTATCAATTTTTCAAACTCAAAATAAATTGATAAAGTCATTACAAATGAAGTCTTTATCTGTTTTTAAAAACTTATAAACAGTTGGCAAAATCTATAATTGTATTAAATGAGCCCTATTTTCTAACATTTTTGATAATGGAATTCTCATTATGATAAAAAGCAAGCGTTGATTTTGAAAATTATATAGTCTTCTTAATGAGATTTTTTAGAAATTGTTTTTTTAATAGAATACTGAACGTTTAAATCCAGAATTTTTAACAAAAATCTATTTATACTTTTCACACTGGGAAATTAATAAGCTAGTGTAAAATTTTACACTAGCTTAAATAATTAACAATAAACAATAGAGCTGAAACATCTATTTTTCCTGATTAATAATAGGTATTAGAAAACTTCTTAAAGTGTTTTTTAATACCTATTCACTTTTGCATCTTTTTTAATCGTAGCTATTTATTAAAATCATTAAAATCAGATTATACTATCAATCTAAAATAAATGGATTTTATATAATTATTAAAAAAACAACCCACTCAAAATGCAAAATTAGTTGAAAGAATAAAACCGTTATTATATTGAAAAACATTCCTTCCATTTACCTCACGAGGAAGTTGAAGTATTTGATTAAAAAAGCCACCTTCTATTCTTATTCTTTTATCAAAACGATAGCCTAATAAAGCTCCAAATCGGTTTTGATCGAACACATTTTCGTTCACATTTTTACCAAAGCCGAGAAAAACCTCATCGTAAATTGCAACATAAGGTGTTTGATCAGCAATTGTTTTTCCTTTTAATGGCATTTGCATTCGATACATGTATCGAAACCTATTTATAAAAAAATACTCATCTTCTTTGGTCAAAGAAGCATTAGAATATCTACCTATCCATCTCTGTTCCAGCATGTATCTATGAATTAATTCCACCCTACCTACTTTGTCATTTACGACCGCCATTTGAAAAGATCTGTGTTCTGTAAATTGTTTTCCTAAACCATTAATAGGAATATCACCATAATTGTAAGTTTCAATATTGGCATATCCTAAGCGAAGAGTAACTTTTGAATTCAATTGGTAATTAATTCCTGTACGCAAAAGACCTTGTTGCCAATTCGTAATATAGTTGTCTCTTCTCCATTGATATTCGGTATGCAAACTCCATTTTTTGTATAATTTAAATGTTCCATTATATACATACCAGCCAATTGAATTATTATCATTTAGACGAGTATTTTGCGCATTTAAATTATTTAGAAAAAAAAATGAAACGAATAAAAAAGAAAGTATTAATTTTTTCATAATTAAAAAATTAGGGTTGGATTTATTTCCAACCCTAAGGTAATTTATTAAGTTGCAGGTGCAAATGGTAATGCTGATTTATGAACAATAATTCTCAGCTTGCCATCTTTTCCTTTTCTAAATACCCAAGTTTTGTCTACCATAACTTCTTTTCCATCTTTACTAGTTACCCATACATTGCCCATTGTTATGGCAACGGATCCATAAATTTGAATACCTTCATTTTTTTCTCCTGCATTGTCATATCTTGCTTTTACCCAAGGAGTCATTGCAAAACCTTTGTCGTTTGGATAAGCGGGGTCACCTCCAATAAAATAAGCTAAAGCACCCTTTTTATCATTTCTAAATGTTTGGTCGCCATAAGCCAATGTTGGTTTAAAAAATACCTTTCCAAAGTCATAGTTATATGCTTCTGAAAGGACTTGTTCTGCAAAAGCTTTGTAATCTCCACCATCATCTTTTAGTTTTCCAATTTTAACCAAAGCATCACACCAAGCCTGTTGAGCAGCATTCACTTCATCGTATGTGATTACGTCTTGTGCTCCTTCTTCAACATAGACTAGACCTAAGTCGTCAATTGTCTTTTGTACTTGTTCGTTGGTTTGCGTAAGCACTTTTTGTGCTTCTTGCTTTGCTTTGTCTGTAACTTGGTTACAAGAGATTGCTAATAAACTAAATGTAAGTGACGCTAAAATTAAATTCTTTTTGTTCATTGTGTTTATTTATTTAAAAACTAAGCCTACTTTGTAAAACGGTGTTCGGCTTTTCCGTTCCATTACATTGATGATTATTTTTTATTATTTTATTTAGTAAAAACACGTTTTACTTATGTCTATTCTTTTCATCGCTAGCACTAGACAAGCAAATTTTAAATTGATAATTTCTTTAATTCTATCTTTTACTAATCAATTTTCTGAAAATAAAATGTTTGAAACTTTTATAGCTATTTATTGAGTGCAAATTCATATGCAAGCCTTAAAGCAATGATTCCTCTTGAATCACTATTTGTTGTCCAGCCTTCATGTCTTAAACCGATGTCGAAAACATTATTTCTCACTTTAAATTTATCTCCTATACCGAGTGAATACAAAAATCCTAAGCTGCTATTATCTCCCATAAATAATATTGAACCGGCTTCCCCTCCTCCATAAAAAGAAGCCAAATAGTATCTTAAACCTACTTTTAATGGGATTGCCGATATATCTTCATTTATTTCGTTCAGCTTCTCCTTTTTTTGTAAAAAATAATAACCTCCACTCATAGTTGCACTTGAATGATTAGAAAAAACGTATTCCCCTTTTAAGTTCACTCCCCCTCCTGTTTTGTTAGTTTTGGAAAGTTTAGTTTCTGTAAAAATAACCTCAGCTCCTATGCTGGTAGAAAATGTACTTTTTTTATAAGCTTGCGCATTACAAATTGAATTGAAAATTGTTAAAAACAATGTAGTAAAAAGAGAAAATCCGACTATTTTTATTGTTTTCATTTGATAGTTGTGAGTGATTTTAAATTTGTTAACTCTACTTATTTTTTATTGATTATTCAATTAAAAAAGGCGTTTTTCCATCAGTTACAATTATTTTTGCATTAGGAGATTTAGCTAATTCATTGAAAGCTTCGATACTTCTAATTTTAATAATTTCGGGAGACAAGCCATCTGATATTATTTTTTGAGCGTCTCTAGTTCCTTTTGCTTCTATAATTACTCTTTCTACTTCCAGCTTTTGTTCTTGTAATACGAATTCCATTCTCATTGCATCTTGTTCTGCTTGCAGTTTTCGTTCGATGGAACTCGATAAGCCAACTGGTAATTGAATGCTTTTCATCAAAACTGATTCAATTATTATTCCTTGACCGCTTAAAGTTTCGTCCATTCTTTCTTTGATAGCTATTTCTATATCAGACCTTCTTCCAGAATGCATATCCTTTGCAAAGAATTTTGAGCAAACATCAGCAGACGCCGATCTGAAAACATTTGCGATTATTGGTTCATAGTTTAATCCTAATGTTCTTATTACACTTGGCACTTTGGTCGGGTTTAATCTATACAAGATTGATATTTGGGAATTAATACTTAATCCTTCTTTACTTGGCAAACTAAGTGATAATTCTAAATTATTTGTTTGAATAGAGGTTTTTACTACTTTGCTTGTGAAAGGATTATAAACCACGCTTCCTTG
>JBBQYA010000117.1:0-6982 GCA_038209155.1 Sphingobacteriales bacterium
TCTTCTTTAGTGAGATTTTCTTGAATATCTACTTCGCCGAGATTTACGGAAATTGGATGGAGATTTTTGCTCTCTAGCTGAGCTTTTACAACCATTTTGCATCTGCTGCAAACCATGTTTTTGATGTAGAGTTTCATTGATTTCTAACCAATTTGTTTAATTAGCAAATTTAAAGAAATGTAGTTATTTATCGAAATGAAAACTGTTTGAAGTGTTTTGCAACTAAATCTCCAATTTAAAAAAACAACCAAATACTTATTATTTGCTCAATAATTCCTTTTTAAATTAATCTCTTAATCATATTGTTAGCAGCAATTGTTTTTTTATTGTTGGAATCAAAGTCAATTCCTACCAAACCAGGTTTTTTTCCGATTTCTATGGTTCCTAATTCGTTTTCCATTTCTAAAAATTTAGCACCGTTAATTGTTGCCCAAGTCAATAGTTCTTCTAATTGGATGGAGGGAAAATGTTTATTTAAGGTGATAATTTCTTCCAAAATACTTAATTGAGAATTGGAGGCAAGGCTGTCTGTCCCGATGGTTTTTAAGCAAAAATCATTTTTTAGTAATTCTAAATTTGGTAATTGATTTTCGATATATAGATTGGCATTGGGACAAATGCACCAAAATAAATTGGAATTAGTTTGGCTGGCAAATTCTATATCTGCTTTATCAGTAAAAGTATTATGAACTAATTGCATTTTTTGATTGGAGGAAATCCATGGCAAATAGGTTTGTAAAGAGGTAGATCCTGATGCTTGAAAGTAATCTATATTAATTCCGAAATTAGAATATAAAGAATTAAAATCACCTGTTTTTGAAAGATAGAATTTATTCTCTTCATCACTTTCTTGATTGTGAATAGTAAATATAGTTTTATGTGGATTTCTTTTAGAATTTAATTCATCAAATAATTTTTTGGAAACAGAATAAGGTGCATGTGGGGTAATACTAAATGGAAGGTTGTTTAATTTTTTTCCTAAAAGAATGGCATCGGCTAAAATCTTTTTGGCATCAGCAGGGTTGAAACCAAAAACTTCTAAGAAGGTGTAATATGCTATTTTTGATTGATTTTTTTGATTAAAACTAAGATCGGAATTTGAAATATCTGCGACAGCAACTATTCCATTTTCATACATTTCGCGATCAGCATTTTCTATGCAAGAATTAATTTCATCTAATTCTGTGTTTTTTCTTTGCTGCTGAACAGACTTAATAAATTCTACTAAACCTGTTTTTTTTGGTATTTTATTTTTTAAATAGGAAAGCTCTAAATGACAATGAGCATTGATAAATCCTGGACAAATAATTCCATTTATGAATTGAACATCGGAATCTAATTTGTCAAAAGTTTCTATGGATAAAATCTTGCCTTCTTCATTTGTTTTAATCAAACCATTTTGGATTATTCCGTGGCTGATGGTGTAAATTTCGGAAGCGGCAAACTTTAGCATAGACAAATGTATAGGATTCAAATACGGTTGAACAAGATTATGTTTTAAAATCTAAAAATCAATGATCAGGCTTGTAAAATTTATTTAATCAAAGGAATGAATTGGAATGCTTATTTTTGAGGATCATGTCAATAGTAAAAAAACAAGATATCCGAAGTTTAGATTTAACAGCTCTGCAGGGTATTTTTAAAGAAATGGGAGAATCTAATTTCAGAGCCAAACAAGTGTATGAATGGCTTTGGCAAAAGTCTGCCATTAGTTTTGATGAGATGAGCAATTTGTCTAAAGTTTTGCGTGAAAAATTGAATGAAGATTTTGAAATACGTGCGGTAAAAATTGGAAAACAGCAGAAAAGCTCTGATAGAACGATAAAAAACACGTTTACACTTTTTGACGGAAACATAATTGAAGGTGTTTTGATACCAACTCAAGATCGGATGACGGCTTGTGTTTCTTCTCAGGTGGGTTGTAGTTTAACTTGCAAATTTTGTGCAACTGGCTATATGGATCGGAAAAGAAATTTGAATGCTGATGAAATTTATGACCAAGTAGTTTTGATAGATAGACAGGCTAGGGAAAATTATCAAATTCCGCTATCCAATATTGTGTATATGGGAATGGGGGAGCCTTTATTGAATTATTCAAACATGATGAAGTCTATTGAAAAAATAACTTCCCCAGATGGATTGAATATGGCGGCAAAGCGAATAACGGTTTCGACGGCAGGCATTGCAAAAATGATTAAAAAACTGGGCGATGATGGAGTGAGATTTAATCTTGCCCTTTCTCTACATGCGGCAAATGATGTGAAAAGAAATGAGATCATGCCGATTAATGAACAAAATTCGCTGGAATCATTAGCCGAAGCGTTGAAGTATTTTTATGAAAAAACCAAAACACATGTTACGTTTGAATACATTGTTTTTGATGGTTTTAATGATGAAATAATTGATGCTAAAGAATTAGTTACTTTTTGCAAAAATGTGCCTTGCAAAGTAAATTTAATTGAATATAATCCTATTGAATTTGCAGATTTCAAAAACGCTGGAGTAGATAAAATAGAAGCATTTGCAGATTATTTAAGAAACCATCAGATCAATGTAAACATCCGAAGGAGTAGGGGAAAAGATATTGATGCGGCTTGCGGACAATTGGCAGTTAAGGAACAGAACTATGAAAAACAAAAATTTCCTATCTGATTTTGTTAGTTTATTTTACCCAGAATTATGTGCTGCTTGTGGCAATAACTTATACAAAGGTGAGGATGTAATTTGTACCTATTGTAAGGTAAATTTCCCTTATACCAATTTTCATCTGCAAGAAGACAATCCACTTATTCGGCTTTTTTGGGGTAGAGTAGAAATTGATGCGGCCAGTGCATTTGTTTATTTCAGAAAAAACTCAAAAGTGCAACATCTTTTGCATCAGCTGAAATATAAAGGTAGGACAGAAGTTGGAACAAAAATGGGTTTGCTTTATGGAAATCAATTAATAGAATCAAAAATTTTTAGTGATTCGGATTTAATTATACCAGTTCCGTTGCATCCAAAAAAAGAATTAAAAAGAGGGTTCAATCAAAGTGATTTTTTTGCAAATGGTCTTTCAGAATCAATGAATAAACCTGCCTACTGCAAAATTTTAGTTAGAACAAAAAATACAGAAACTCAAACTAAAAAATCTAGATATGGCAGATTTCAAAATGTGGACCGGCTTTTTGAAGTAATAAATTTAGAATTGATAAAAGAAAAAAATATTTTACTAGTGGATGATGTTCTTACTACGGGCTCAACTTTAGAATCCTGTGCAGCGGCACTTTTGGAAGCAGGAGCCAAAAAAATCAATGTTGCAACCATCGCTTGCGGTCAATAATACAATTTTGGGTAGAGTTTAGCGTATTCATTTATATTTGCCCAATGTTTCAAATTATGCCTATTAAGTATTTCATTATTTTCGGTTTGTGTTTTGTTTTCATGTATTCGTGCAAAGATCCTTTAGAAATTACTGATAGTCCCGATGCAAAACTCGAATTTTCAATAGATACATTATTGTTCGATACGATTTTCACTTCGATAGGTAGCACTACAGGAAGAATTATAATTCGGAATAAAAATAAAAGTGCAATTAATATTTCTAATATAAGATTAGGTGGAGGAGCAACTTCTTCTTACCGAATTAATATAGATGGAGTGCCCGGAGATAATCAATCAAATATTGAAATTGCAGGTAACGATTCTGCATTTATTTTTGTAGAAGTCACCATAAATCCAAATCTTGCCACTTTACCTTTTATCGTTTCAGACTCTTTACTTTTTCTTACTAATGGAAATAAGCAGCAAGTGCAGTTAGCAGCTTATGGTCAAAATGCAAGATTTTATAATGATAGCATCATTCCATGCAATACAACTTGGGATGCTACTTTACCTTATGTAATTTTCAGAGGAATTTTGGTGGATTCACTCTGCAAGCTTACGATTGAAAAAGGGGTTAAAGTTTATTTTCATAATAGTGCTCAATTATTTGTAAAAGGTACATTAGAAGTAAAAGGAGAATTAAATGATACAGTGGTTTTTCAAGGAGATCGATTAGAAAGTATTTATGTAGATGAGCCAGGGCAATGGAATAGTATTCAGTTTTTGCCAGGTAGCAAAGGCAATAGCATTAATTATGCAATCATAAAAAATGCAATTTTTGGAATCATTGCTGGCACTTATCCACTTTATGGTACTAAACCAGAAGTATTGGTAAGCAATTCTATTATTAAAAACATGAGCGCAACTGGTTTTTTTGGAATCAATGGAGTGATTAAATGTTACAATAATTTAATTTTTAACTGTGGGCAGTCTGCATTTTTTGCACAGTTGGGGGGTGATTATGATTTAGCGCATACTACGATCGGAAATTTTAGTTTTTCTGGTTTTAATCGAAAATCTCCATCTGCCATATTCACCGATAATCTTAAAATTTCCTCAACGGCGTTTGAGTTTAGCCCATTAAAAGTAAGATTAAGAAATAATATTATTTGGGGCAATTTAGAGGATGAATTATTTATTTCTAAATTGGGTAGCCAGCCTATTGATAGTTTTATTGGGAATAATTTGCTACGGGTTGACAATCCCATATATGCCAATAATGGAAATATTTTAAATAAAGATCCTCTTTTTGAAAAAGCTGACAAAGAAAATTTTTTATTAAAAATAAATTCGCCAGCCATAGGTAAAGCATTGGATATTAGATCAGAAAATATACTATTTGCAACAGATTTAAAAGGTAAATCACGTTCAGATATTTCAAATATTGGATGTTTGGAATAAATCAATTCTCAAATCGCAATCATTCGCACGCAATTTGAATAGAAAGTTATGAGAGCGTAATTTTAAAACTGAGATTCGCAGGGTTTGTAAAAAACATTTACAACCCTGCGTTTTTTTTTGAGGTTATTTTCAAGTAACGGTAACATTTCCTAACTCGTTCCCGTTAAACATACCGAGAGCGTAATTTAAATTGAGATTCGCAGGGCCTGTAAATAAGATTTACTACCCTGCGTTTTTTTTTATTCAAAATCCTAAATAAGGATAAAACACCAAAAAGCCGATTATAGCAGACATAATTGCGCAAAATAAAACTGCCAACGCTGCTAAATCTTTGATTATCCCAGCTTTTTGATTTTTTTCTGGCATTACCAAATCTGTTAGATTTTCGATTGATGTATTCATAATTTCAGCCAACAAAGTAGTCCCAATTGCGAAGAATACTGCCATCCATTCATATCTATTAATCTTGAAATAAATACCAAAAACGATTACAGAAAAGCCAATGCAAGTATGAATTCTGAAATTTCTTTCTTTATAAACTATAGGAAAGCCTTGCAAGGCTGCCGAAACACTTTTAAAAAATTTGTTTTCTTTATAGTTGAACATTTTTGTATGATATTTGAATTGATAATTGAAAGAAAGAATAATTTAATAAAAATAAAAATAGAATGAAGAAAATAGGTGTTTTTACATCAGGAGGAGATTCTCCAGGCATGAATGCTTGTATAAGAGCCGTAGTTAGAACAGGACTTTACTACGATTTGCAAGTTTGTGGAATTATGCAAGGTTATGAAGGATTGATAGATGGCGATATTATAGAAATGGGTACCAGATCGGTAAGTAATATTATCGGTAGAGGAGGAACTATTTTGAAAACGGCAAGAAGTGCACGTTTCATGACGGAAGAAGGAATGGAACAAGCCTATCAAAAAACAAAAGCTGCTGGAATAGAAGGATTAATTGCTATTGGTGGCGATGGAACTTTTCGTGGAGCTTTAGCTTTTAGCAATAAATATGATATTCCTGTAATTGGAATTCCAGGTACGATAGATAATGATTTGTTAGGATCTGATTTTACTATTGGTTTTGATACTGCTGTAAATACTGTAATAGAAGCAGTAGATAAAATTAGAGATACTGCAGAATCTCATAATCGATTATTTATTGTAGAAGTTATGGGAAGAGATGCAGGTTTGATTGCGCTGAGAAGTGGAATTGGCATTGGAGCAGAAGCGATTTTAATTCCAGAATCCAAAACAGATTTAGAACATTTGTATACCAGATTGGAAGGTGGCAGAGCGAGTAAATCTTCTAAAATTATCATTGTGGCAGAAGGAGATGATGCAGGAGGTGCTTTTGCTGTAGGGAAATTAGTGAAAGATAAATTTCCAAAATATGATGTTCGGGTAACTGTTTTGGGTCATATCCAACGTGGCGGAAATCCAACTTGCAATGATAGGGTTTTGGCAAGTAGATTAGGATACAAAGCTGTACAGGCGATAATTGAAGGGAAAAGAAATGTTATGGTTGGGATTATTGGAAAAGATGTGGCTTACACACCCTTTGAAAACGCAGCAAAACATTTAGACGAAATAAATTCTGATCTATTGAAAATGGTGGAGATACTTTCTCTATAAAATAAAAAATAACACAAAAAAACGGCTTGCAAATCAAATCTGCAAGCCGTTTTTTAATTGATAATTAGCGTTTAGTTTATTATTAGTTTTTGAATGTATTGCGCTTTAACCGTTTGTACTTTTACTAAATAGATTCCTTTGATTAATCTTTCTTCTATCAAAATGGAATTCTCACCAACATTTAAGTTTAGGCTATTTCTCTCTAAAATTAATTTTCCAGAATAATCTACAATAGTAAGATCTGCATTGCCCTTATTTGTTGAAATGAATTGAAAAGTAAAGTTTGATTCAGTAGGGTTGGGGAAGATTTTGGAAGGGGAAAGCTTAAGATTGATCGTATTTAAACCTACTACTCCGTATTTGAAAAAATAACGTTCTGAACCTAGCCAGTTTCCGTTTTCAAATTGTTCATAAAATTCAATAGAAAGCTTATTATTCGCATAAGTAAAAGTTCCTCTTTCAAAGTTTACATAAACAGTCCCATCCCAGATTCGAATTAATTCTGTTAAAATATCACCATTTGGATTAAAAGTTCGTTCTATTCTTTCTTCATTATCGTAAGCAGAAACGGCATCCCACAA
>JBBQYA010000118.1:0-6965 GCA_038209155.1 Sphingobacteriales bacterium
TTCATTTACTGGAAATTATAATGAGAACATTGATTTAACAAATATGGCTCAAGGTCTTTATACGATCCAAATCCGATTAGGAGATGGAACTTATTCTGCTCGAGTGATGGTTCAATAGGTTAGAATTTTTATTTTTTTAAAAGGGAAAGTTTCGGAAGAGACTTTCCCTTTTTTGTTTTGGGGGGATTGTTGGTTGGGAGGAAGATTTTTAGCTGGGTAGAGAATAATAAATGGGATGAGATCCTTCGCTGCGCTCTGGATGACAGGGAAGTGAGACTCTTTAGCTGGGATGTTGGGTGATATTCTTCGCTGAAGCTCAGAAGAGGAAAGGGAGGGTTTTTTAGCTGGGTAGTGAATGAGAAATGGGGTGAGATTCTTCGTTGCACTCAGAAAAGGAAAGGAAGGGTTTTTTAGCAGGGTAGTGAATGAGAAATGGATACTATTAAAGAATCTGTATTAAATTGCTTTGCGATCTTTAACTATTTTTTCTTTGCGCTCATTGCGAAACCTTTGCGCTCATTGCGTTAAGAAAATTTTGGAGCTACGCCATTTGGTTAGGTGATATTCTACGATGGGTTATGGGTGAGAACCTTCACTGAAGCTCAAAAAGACAAAGGGTTGTTTTATAGTAAAATATCAAGAAAAAGACAAAGTGCAGAAAAGTTTATTTTTGAATATTTTTTTGCGTAAAAATATTGAATCTTTGATAAACTTTTTATGATTTACTATTATTAATTGGCAATTCTATTCTAGAAAGCCAATTTTCAATATTTTTTTTATAAGTAAAATTCGATGTTGTAACACCGATCGATAAAACATCCTTTAAACCTATTTAAAGGCGTTTTAATCTATTCCTAAAAAGGTGAATATATTAAAAAATTACTTAAATAACTAATAATCAATATTTTAAATTTTTATTTCCGTTTTTATCTATACAATTACTTAACGTAAAAATAATTTTGGATTGTAAAAATCATCTAGTACATTTAGCTTTTACTAATCAAATCCAAAAAACAAAACAAATGAAAACACAAAAAACACAAAAATCAATGGGGGGGGGGGTATTTTTACCTTAGTCCTCGCACTTGCAGTAGCGTTGTCTACTACATTATCTACTTATAGTTTAGCACAAAACCACTCCACAGGCTTTTTAGCCAATACTGGGCAGATGAAAAATATCGATGGAACGGTTAATAATAGCTTGCTTTTCACAGCTCAAATTCATGGAGCAAAAATTTATTTTACTAAAACAGGTATTAGTTATGTTTTATATAAACCTGCTGTTAACACTACTTTGCAAGAAGATTCTACTTACAGAATGGAAGTTTTATTTAAAAATGCAGGGTCAAATGTAATCTGTGTAGGTTCCAATCCAGAGCCTTCTTATAGTAATTATTTTATTGGATTAATTGAAAAACGAAATATTACTGAATTTCAAAATATTACTTATTCAAACATTTGGTCAAACATTTCCTTAGTTGTTAGTCTAAATGAAACTGGGCTAAGTTATAAATATGTAATTGGTACTGGTGCTAATGCTTCTAATATTCAACTTGAATTTAAGGGTGGATATAGCTTTAGTTTTATTAATGGTAATATGACTGCAATTTTGCCATTTAATAGGAATTTACAAATTTCAAAATTTTCAACAAATCAAAATGTAAACTCCATAACACCTTCAAGTATAATTTCTTCTTTTTCGGCCACCAAAATATGGTCAGTTAATGCTTTGGGCTTAAACATTGATTCTTCATATGAAATAAATCAAAATATTTTAAACTTTAACGCTGGATCCCAACAACAAATAACTCCACCTGCAAATAACAATCAATGGGCTACTTATTATGGAGGTACTAGTAATGACGTAATTACAGATGTTTTTATTTCAGAATCTGATTTTATTTATGTTTCAGGATATACTAATAGCTCTGATTTTCCTGATGATCCTTCTGGTACTGTCTATCCGTATCAAGGAAGCGATGACATATTCATTTCTAAATTCAAACCAAATCGTGAGAGAATATTTTCTACTTATTTTGGGGGAAATGACGAGGATAGAGCACATAGTTTAGCAGTAAATAGTAGGGGAGAAATTTATTTTGCAGGTTTTACTAGAAGTGGCAACTATACCGTATTTCCAGGAAACACAAATGCTTATTTTAATAATCAATTGTCTCAATATAATACTAACGGAATTATAACAAAATTATCAGGAGATGGACAATACAACTTATGGAGTACTTCTATAGGCTCAACAGGATATGATGAAGTAAATGCAATAACATTCGGAAGTGATGATAAACTTTATATTGTAGGTGAAACATCAAGCACAAACTTTCCTACTAAATCACAATCTGGGGGCTTTAACCAAACTTATAATCAATGTGTAAATACTCAAGGATCTAAAAACGGTTTTATCTGTCGATTTAGTAATCGAGATTCTTTAGAATGGAGTACATATTTCGGCGGAAGAGGAGATGATTATTTTGAATCTTGTGTTGTTGATAAATTCAATAATTTAATAATTCTTGGAAATTCAAATAGTTCTGATGTAAATGGAAACTGTGGAATTTATGTTGCTCCAATGCCAATTTGCGGAAATAGAAAAATTAATCCTTCATATACTCAGCTTTATTCTGGTACTGCTCAAAATACCTATGCTGATCAATACATAGCAAAATTTAATCCTCAAGCACAAATAACATGGGCGACTTTCTATGGAGGACCAGGTGGTGAATTTAATGAGTTACACTCTTCTAATACTTTAATGACTGATGCTGCTGGAGATATTTATATTACTGGGCAAACTACTGGTGGTTTACCCATGCCAAATTTTGGTAATAATCAGACAATATTTGGAGGAGGATACGATGCTTATTTAGTTCGATTTGATAATCTTGGTATTAGAAAGTGGTCAACTTATTTAGGAGGTAATTCATTCGATAGGGGAACAGCAATTGTAAAGGGTATAAATCAAACTTATATGGTTGTTGGATCTACGTCAAGTTTGAATTTTCCTAAAGTAAACCAAATTGGTACTTATTACAGTGCTTCTTTAAATAGCACAGATGGTTTTTTAACTATTTATTCTAATACAAATACAATGCTTCACAGCACAAATATTGGTGGTTTAAACGACGACCATATTTATTCTATAAGTTCTTCAAATGAAGGTCAAAAAGTAGTTTTAGGAGGAATGTCTAGTGGGTCTAATTTTCCAGTTAGAGATTTTTCAACTTCAAATACGCTTGATTATTTTGACCCTTCGTTTAATCAATTTTCCGATGGATTTATTATGAATTTAGTATATCCAAATCCATGTTCAACTAATCCTATAACTTGTCGAACTGCTGGAATAATTTTTAATAAAAATAATTATTTTAATATTTACCCTAATCCAAGCAATGGTATTATTATGATTGAATTAAAAGATATTAATGCTGTAAATGAAATTAATGTTTTCGATCAACAAGGAAAATTGATTTTTACAAAAAATAATTTAATAAATAATGAATTATTAACAATTGATTTGTCCAAATTTGCTAAAGGATTATATTTAGTTAAATTTAATTCTGATTTAGGAATTAAAACTCAAAAAATTATCCTTCAATAATTTTATTGAAAATCAGAGTTTAGTTTAGGTAAACGCTGATTTTTTTAATCATAAAACTATGAAAAAAATCATATTTATCATTCTTTATTGTTCTTTCTTTAATTTCAATTCTTATCCACAGAACATAAGTATTCAAAGCCTTGGCTCAGGTGTAGATTTATTACCAACTTTCCAAAGAGGTTTTGTAAAACAATTATATACCGATACAATCGACAATGTTTTATATGCAACTGGAAATTTTATTTCTATTGGAGGCAAAAAGTGCTATGGAATTGCTAAATGGGATGGTCAAACTTGGGATTCTTTAGGCTCAGGAATTAAAGAATTTGACTTTTTTGATGGAATACAAAATGTAAATGATGTTGTACGCTATAAAAATGAAATTTATATATGCGGAGCATTTTTGAAATGTGGCAGAAAAAACATTATCGGTATAGCTAGATGGAATGGAACGGAATGGAATAATGTAGGAGGTTTGTTAAACTATGCAAGTATTGGCAATTTGCCAAGTGGAGCTAAAATGGAAGTGTACAATAATGAATTATATTTTATTGGTTCCTTTACTTCTATCGGAAATGTAAATAGTAATGGTATTGCGAAATGGAATGGTAACAACTGGACAGATTTAAGCCAAAACTTTCCTTCAAATTGTGATTTGTTTATATCTAGAAGCATAATTCATTTTAATGGAGATTTACATATTGCTGGAAATATAAACTGCTCTACAGGTGCAGAAGAGAGATTGTTGAAGAAAGTTGGAAATCAATGGATAAATGTTGGGCCTGGTTTTGAAGGAGATTGTTGGATTAATAAGCTAACCATCTTTCAAAATAATTTGTACATCGGTGGATATTTTTTTACACAATCAGGTAACGTAGATAATAGTTTGGCATATACAGATGGCATAAGTTATTTTCCAACTTCTGGTGGAGTACTTCCGTCAAACTTATATAATATGTTTGATTATAATAATGAACTCTACGTTGGAGGGCAAATAAACTTTGCAGGTTTTCAGCCTGTAAATCGTATAGCTAAATGGGATGGTGTTCAGTGGATCAATACTGGTTTAAGCATAGAAAATCCACAAACAGTAAATGGTTTATTAGGTTCTTTTGCAGAATACAACGGTAAATTAGTTGTGGGAGGTCAATTCACTTCTATAAATGGTACAACTGTTTACAACATCGCAAGTGTAGATTTCACCTCTGGTATTCCAAATCAAAAACCCAATTCTATTTTTAGAATATATCCAAATCCAACCAATACTACTTTTACTGTGCAAGCAAAAGACTTGGCTCAACTAAAAAGTATTCAAGTTTTTAATGCTTTAGGTCAATTGGTTTATACTCAAAGAGCAGAAATAGAAAACACAATTGATGTTTCTGGTTTTAGTAAAGGTTTGTATATGGTAGAAGTAAGAACTGATAAAGGAGTGGCAAGAGAGAAATTAATGGTGGAGTAGGTTTTAGAATTTTTATTAACCCGCTTGGTTTTTTGTAGATCAAGCGGGTTTTTTATTTGACTTTGCTTTAAGAAAATTTGGGGCTTCGCTATGTAATTGGATGAGATCCTTCGCTGAGTTCTGGATGACATAGAAGTGAGATTCTTCGTTGCATTCAGAAAGAGGAGGGTTTTTTAGTTGGGTTGAGAATGAGAAATTTATGCTATTTAACTAATCTGTATTAAATTGCTTTTCGATCTTTAACTATTTTTTCTTTGCGCTCATTGCGTTTATTTTTTAAGCCTTGAGACTCATCCTAAAAAAAATCTTTGGGCTTCGCCATTTTGTTGGATGAGATCCTTCGCTGCGCTCTGGATGACAGGGAGGATTAGATTCTTCGTTGGGATATTGGGTGAGATTCTTCGTTGCACTCAGAAAGACAAAGGAAGGGTTTCTCAGCTAGGTAGAAAATGATAAAAGGGGATGAGATTCTTAGCTGTGCTCTGGTTGACAAAGAAGTGAGATTCTTCGTTGAACTCAGAAAAGCAAAGGAAGGGTTTTTTAGCTGAGTAGAGAATTATAAATGGGGTGAGATTCTTAGTTGCACTCAGAAAGACAAAGGAAGGGTTTCTCAGCCAAGTAGAAAATGATAAAAGGGGATGAGATTCTTAGCTGAGCTCTGGATGACACGAAAGGGTGTGAGATTCTTCGTTGCATTCAGAAAGACAAAGGAAGGGTTTCTCAGCCAGGTAGAGAATGAGAAAAGGGTGAGATTCTTCGTTGCACTCAGAAAAGCAAAGGAAGGGTTTTTTTAGCTGGGTAGTGAATGACAAATTGGGTGAGATTCTTCGTTGCGCTCTGGATGACAAAGAAGTGAGATTCTTTGTTTCACTCAGAAAGACAAAGGAAGGGTTTCTCAGTTGGGTAGAGAATGGCAAAGAGGATATTATTTAACGAATTTGCATTAAATGACTTAGCAATCTTTAACTATTTTTTCTTGCGCTCTTGGCGAATCCTTTGCGCTCATTGCGTTTATTTTTTACGCCTTGAGACTCATCCTAAAAAAAATCTTGGGGCTTCGCCATTTTGTTGGATGAGATCCTTCGCTGCGCTCTGGATGACATAGTAAGTTGAGTTCAGAAAATCAGTTGTTTTTTTAACCAAATCACGCAGAAAAAAAGAATATTAATTATAGATTGGTAATTATTAATAAATTCGTTTTTCTAAACATACAAAAGCATGGCAGAAGTAAATATTCCATTACTTGATTTAGCAGATTTTAAATCAGGGACTGAAGAGCAACGCAAGAAATTTTCTCAAGATTTGGGAAAAGCATTTAATGCAACTGGTTTCGTAACAGTAAAAAATCACGGTTTGAGCCAGCAATTGATGGATAATACTTATAAGGAAGTTAAAAAAGTTTTTGCTTTGAGTGATGACCAAAAGCATTCCTACGAAATTGTAGAATTGGCCGGTCAACGTGGATATACGAGTAAAGGAAGAGAAAAAGCTAAAGGTGCATTAACTCCAGATTTGAAAGAATTTTGGCAAGTAGGGCAAACGGTGACAGATGCTGACCCAATAAAAAAGGAATATCCAGAAAATATTGTGGTAAGTGAATTACCAGAATTTAACCAAATAACAAGAGAAGTGTATTCCACTTTGGAAGATGCTGGAAAATACCTTTTGCGTGCTATTGCCTTGTATTTAAATTTAGAAGAAAACTATTTTGACGACAAAATCCACAATGGAAATAGCATTTTGAGAGCCATTCATTATTTTCCAATACTTGATGTAGAGAACTTATCACCCGATGCAGTTCGTGCGGGTGCTCATGAAGATATCAATCTAATTACATTATTAATTGGTGCCAGTGCAGATGGTTTGCAATTGTTGACCAAAGAAGGAGAA
>JBBQYA010000119.1:0-6754 GCA_038209155.1 Sphingobacteriales bacterium
ACTTTTTTGTTTGTCTAAATCTTATTTCTTTAATCGCGAATTTCTTTCAGCTTTCAGAGAAAGCGGTAGGACGTGGCGTTATTCTTTGCAATTCTTAATTTTCTAAATCACGAGGAACTCATCTCTTCTTGAAAAATAAAATACACTTACTTTATAGTGCTTTTTTGATTTTGATTTTTTATTAATTTTACATATTATTTTAAATCACGTCGAAGTAATTAGATAAGAGTAAATATATATTTAAAAATTTTAAAAGCATTGATATTATTAGTTTTTTAAGCTTTTTGTTTATGCTAATTTTCTAGGTGTTATGTATTAATATTCTAGGTGTTGTGTACTAATATTTTAGCACACAACTTTAGATTTAATTTATTTTTTCTCATTCTCTAGCGAATTTCTATTAGCTTTTATCGAAAGCGTCAGGTCGTGGAATTTTAATCTGAAATTTTATAAGTACTATATCGCGAGGAACGTATCTCTCTTTCAATGAATCAAATATACTCACTTTTATAGTGCTTTTGATCTTTTTATTTTCAAAACTAACAAAATTTAAAGTTCTATAAAAAAATACAGAAGAGAAAAACAAAAGAACATAGCAATATCAAAGGTTTACAGATTCAATAAGTTTCATCAGCTATGAAATCTATTAAATTATCCTAATGCATTTTATTAATATAAATATTGCATTTTAAAAACGATAAAAACACTTAGATTATATCCAAATGTTTGATTAACGCTATTTTATTTAATAAACTAAAGAAAATTTTTGATTTGTTTTATTTTTTTTGATTTGTTTTATTTTTTTTGATTTGATTAAATAATTTAATAGCATTCGAAGATTTTTCATTTAATATTGATTGTTTTAATTCAAATGATAATGTTTCATCATTAATTCCATTAAGAACATCAGCTATTTTTTTTATATTAATTTTATCTGGTTTGTTTATTTTATCGTTAGAATTCATAATTCACCTCTTTCAAAACTAAAATTAAAATATAAAATCATATTAATTATTTTTTATTTTAATATATTATTTTATAATACTCTATATTTTTTAAAGTTTTTCAATAGATTTATTTAAATTTAATAATAATGATCGATTACTTATTTTATCCATTAAATCTTCTCTATTTATTTTCTCTTTAGTATAATCAGCATAAGTAATTTCATTATCTTTGAAATTAATAATAGAAGGTTGTATTTTTAAATCTCTTGCAACATTATCAATCCAATTTGGGCGTATTCCTTTTTCGAATAAATTAATTATATCTTCTTCTTTAAGTAAGTAAATTTTTGCTCCAATAGTTTCTGAATTATCAATTAATATTCCATAATTTGAAAGAAACATTAATTTTCCAGCTAATTTCATACTTCTTTCATATCTTAATTTAACTTTTTCAGAATCAACATCATGTCCTCCTTGCACAACTCTTTTTGCTACTCTAGTTAAGTTAATTTCAGGATCCTTAGTAGATACATATATGGTATCTATTTGATATCCTTTTTTTGCTGCACGTTCTATAAAATCTAATTTAGAAGGATGAGAAAGTACTGTTTCAAAAGTAAAACTTATTCCACTTTCAAGAAAATCTTCTCTCATTTCTTCTGCTCTAATAGCCGCAGCATATGCTCTATCTTCTAAATTAAGATATTCATTTACAAATTCATCTAATTTCGCTATATCATCTGGACATACATAAATTTGAGTTGCTTCTATTAATGTTTCTGGTAACTTTGAAATATCCTGAGTTAATTTAGCATATGCAGTTGATTTTCCTGATCCATTTGGACCAGCAAGAATAAGTAACTTAGGATTTTCACTTTTAGGAATATCTTCTAATGTTTCATTAATCATATATTAACCTCTTTCTATTCAATTTTTATTTTTCTTAAAGCATATTTAATTATATTTATTTTTAATTTATTTTTTTAATAAATTCATTTGCATCAAAAATAAATTCATTAAGACAACTAGTTATATTTTTCTTATTTAAATCTTCAATAGATAACTCTAATTTAAATTTTTTAATTTTTCGATCTAATTCTTTAATACTAGAAATTAATAATTCAAACTTATTATATTTCTTTTTACTACTATCATTTTTCTTGTTTAAACTTCTGATTTCATCTTTACTTAATCCTTGCTTTTTTACTTTTTCATATAATTTATTCATTTTTTCTTTGATTTTTTCTTTAGATATTTCTATTAATTTACCTCTTGAAAGTTTATTATTACTCCTACAATCATTTTTAATTTCATCAGAAAGTCTATTTAATCCTAATATTTCTGATATTGATGAATTTGCTTTTCCAATTAAACGAACAAGTCCTTCTCTATCATAATGAAATTCATCGATTAACCTTTGCATAGCTTCAGCTTCTTCTACTGCAGTTAAATTTTGTCTTAATATATTTTCAGTTAACGCAATTTCAGGAGTTTTATCTCCAATAAAAATAGCTGGAATATTTTTAAAGTTAGCTCTTTTTGCAGCTTCCCATCTTCTTTGACCAGCTACTATCATATGAGTTCCATTTTCATCTAATCTAAATATTATTTGTTGCAAAATTCCTAATTCTTTTATTGAATTTGAAAGTTCATCAATAGATTCATTATCAATATGTTTTCTAGGTTGCATTGGATCAGGTTGAAGTATATTTATGTCAAGATCATATAGTTTTCTAGATTCATACATAAAATCACCATACCTTTTTTATATTTTGAATTTTATAGTTTTATTATTATATTTCTAGTTAAATAATTCAAAATCCTCTATTTTGCAATAGATTACTTAAAATTTCGTCATTACGAAACAAATAAAAGAACACTTAAGCTATTTCTAAGTGTTCTTTGACATTATCTGTACTTATATAATAAAAAAATTAAAAACTTTAAATAACTTCTTTTAACTTTTCAATAATAATAGAATCAACATCTAACATTCTTCTAGGACTACTTCTAATAGGTGAAAAATTAATTACTCTAGATTCATCTCTTGTTATATCAGTATCAACCCAACTAACGCTATTATCTATTAATAATTTTCTATATTTATAAAAAGTTCTTTTTTGCATTTTACTTTTAACAAGATTTTCACCAAGTGTCGTCATTTGATACCAAAAACCAAATAAGTTACCAGCAAGACTTGATTCAAATGAATTAAAAATCCTTTCTCTAACATCTAAACTCTTTCTAACAGTTTCCATTCCAACATCACTCTCCTTTAAAAATTTAAAAACTTGATTATCATGAACTTTATTAAGATAATTACTAGTTATCAATTCAATAAAAGGTAAATTATCACATGAAAAATTAAATCCTAATGATGTAAAATATTCGTTTTTTTCTAAAAGTTCTTTACTATCAGAAAAATCACTAACTAATTTTTTCTTATGTATTTCTACTTCAACTCTTACAATCTTTTCTGCTTTATCTATAGTATTTAACAAATAATCTTTTTTAAAATATCTATTTAATCTTATTTTATCGTGTTTTTTAAATTCACTTCCTTTGTGATAAAACTTTAATGTAGTAGTACTTCCACTTAAATAAACACCAGTTTCACCAAAAGTACATGTATTGCGTCTTGCAAAATTAACAGACGATAAAGTTTTAAACCAATGCATACAATGTTTTTTAGTTTCAAGTAGATAACATTCAGCGGAATCTACTCTTTTAACTCTCCATGAATCATATTGAGGTAACTTTATATCTAAAGATTTTTGAATAAAAATAATTAAATATTTAATACATAAATTAAAATCACTAGAACCACCATAACAATTATGACCTAACAATAATTTATGAATACTACATTCAATATATAAATAAGGTTTAGTTTTTGATAATATAGGTATTCCATCTTTTAAGCTTTTTATCCAAGCTTCTCTTTTAACAGATATAGATATTCTAGAGTCATAACTACCATTTAAATTATTATTAATAAATTCAAATTCAATAACGCCAGAATTACAATCGATTTTAATAAATTTTTTTCCTTGATTTTCGATAATTTTCGCTAAATTTTCATCAATATAGGGTGATAAAATTCCAATTGTATCTATCAAAACAAAATTTCTCCTTTTTGTAAATAATTTTTGTAGTTCAAATGTACATTATAAGCGGGTTAAGGTCAAGTAACGATGGTAATTTTTCGTGCTCTAATTTGTTGATGGAGTGAATGCTTGTGCACTCTCGGCAGGTGTTACTATAACTCTGCCGTAAAAACTTTCGAGCTTTTTTGCTTGTTTTTTTCCAATTTTGAAAGTATATTTTTTAAAAATCTAAAGAAATTATTAATTGAATTTATTTGATTTAATAAAAGAATTATTGTAAAATTATTTTTATTAAATCAAGTGTAAAAACAAAAAACTAACCAATATTTAATTTTTTTCGCAAATAAATTCTAACATATTGGTTTTTTGTTTGTCAAAAATAACTAATTTAAATTTTCTTAAAAATAAAAGATCAAGATCAAAACCAATATACAAAGTCAATATATCTATTACTTCAAAGTACGAAAAGTTCCTTGCGATCTAGAAAGTCTAACATTGCAAAAATAACGCCACATCCAGACGCTTTTTTCAAAAGCTGATATAAATTCACTTGAGTACGAAAAAAATTAAAATAGATAGCTTAAAAAAGCTAAAAAGATAAAAATACAAGCTCATCCAAAAGGAACATTTCAAAATCCCCCTAACCCCCTTTAAAAGGGGGAAAAGTATGAGAAAATTTAAACAACAATAGATTCAGGATTTTCTATTATTTTTAATTCTGAATTTTTATTAATTACTTTAACTGTTGTTATATTGCTACCAGTATTATTAAATACAAGTTTCAATTGAAGTTCTTTTATTTCTTTCCATGATCCTTTTGCAAGATATAAAGGATTTATATAATATGCGCCAGTACGCTTATTTGGATTCAAAGGATCTTTAGCTTTTATTAAAAGTTTTTCTTGAACTAATTTTGTTATAGTATCATTTATATATTGTTCTGATACTTCTAATTTATCAGCTATTTTTTTCTTTATATAAGAATTTAATACTATTTCTTGACATTCGTCTTGAGCATATGGCATCCTACAAGCTATTTCGAATAAAATTTTTGATTGACTATTATTTAAACCTCTTAATTTTGATATAGTATTTAAATAAATTTTAATAAATTCTGGTTCATTTTCTGATTTGTTTACTTCAATTATTTTTGTTTTTTCTGTTTGTTTTAAAATTTCTCCTGTAACTTTATCTATTATAGTATTAGTATTTTTTATTGATCTTATAGACAAAATGATTCCTCCTAAATGTATGTATTTTATTTAAAATATTAATGCAATTCTAGTAAATTGCTTGAATTATGTCAATATTGAAATACATATAGAATTCTAGTAAATTAATAGAATTTAATTCTACTATACTAAGAATTTAATTCTACTATACTAAGAATACAATTCTTAGTATAGTAGAATTAAAACACCTTAAAACCCTTTAGATATCAATATTTTATATATCTCTTCTCTTTAGTATCATTTTTTATTTTAAGATCAAAACCAATATACAAAGTAAGTGTATCTATTAATTCAAAGTACAAAAAGTTCCTTGCGATCTAGAAATCAAAATTTGCAAAAATAACGCCACATCCAGACGCTTTTTTCAAAAACTAATATAAATTCACTTGAGTACGAAAAAATTCAAAATAGATAACTTAAAAAGGCTAGAAAGATAAAAATCCAAGCTCATCCAAAAGGAATATTTCAAAATTCCCCTAGCCCCCTTTAAAAAGGGGGAACAAAACGAGAAAAATTTTTAGTTTATTTTTTTGTTGAAATATTTACAAGAAAAATCAAAAAACAAGGTATGAAAGTAACACAATGGCTATTGTGTTGTATTCAGATACCTATTTATTTCCACTTTCATACTTTATCTTACTTTTTTGGTTTTTTATGTTTTTGACTTATTTGCTCGAATGTACTATAATGAGATTGAATGATACATTCAAAGGAGTTTTTATTATGAAATTAGTTCAACCTATCAGAGATATCCAAAAAATTAAACAACTTAAAGAGGAATTACTTAAATCTAGTTATCGTGATTTTATGATTTTTAATCTAGGCATAAACATCGGATTACGTATATCTGATATGCTCAAACTTAAAGTAAAAGATGTTAAAAATAAATCTCATATCTCTATTAAAGAACAAAAAACTGATAAATCTAAAAAAATAAAAATCAATATCATCAAAAATGATCTCGAAAGTTACATTGAAAAACAAAATCTAAAAAATGATGATTATTTATTCCAAAGTCGTAAAGGTGAAAACTCTCATATATCTAGAATCCAAGCTTACAGAATTTTAAATATCGCTGCTAAAAATATAAGCATTGGCGAAATAGGCACTCATACGCTAAGGAAAACTTTTGGCTATCACTTCTACCAAAAAACTAAAGATGTCGCTCTCCTACAATCTCTTTTTAATCATTCTTCACCTAGTGTGACTATGCGGTACATTGGTATCAATCAAGATATGATAGATTTCGCTATGGACAACTTTAGTCTTTAGTTCTTTTCCCCTTGGGGGGGCTAGGGGGGATTTAATCTTTCCTTTTGGATGAGCGACTTTTTTGTTTGTCTAAATCTTATTTCTTTAATCGCGAATTTCTTTCAGCTTTCAGAGAAAGCGGTAGGACGTGGCGTTATTCTTTGCAATTCTTAATTTTCTAAATCACGAGGAACTCATCTCTTCTTGAAAAATAAAA
>JBBQYA010000120.1:0-6703 GCA_038209155.1 Sphingobacteriales bacterium
AGAAAAACTCTCTTATTTAACTATTGCTTGCCAAGATGTAAACAAAGCTACAGCCTTCGCACAAACTTTAGCCAACAGATACATCAAAACTTCTGTGATTGATGATATTTATGGAACAGAATATTCTGCCGTTTTAAAAAATATTTATGCAATAGCTAGCGGAATTTGTAAGGGGTTGGGCTATGGAGATAATTTTCAAGCAGTATTGATTTCTAATGCAATACAAGAAATAAAACGATTTGTAGATGTAGTACATCCAATTTCGAGAGATATAAAAGGCTCCGCTTATCTTGGAGATTTATTGGTAACAGCTTATTCTCAATTTAGCAGAAACCGAACTTTTGGAAACATGATTGGCAAAGGCCACTCCGTGAAATCTGCTCAATTAGAAATGAATATGATAGCAGAAGGTTATTACGCTGTAAAATGTATGCACACCATAAACAAACAATATAAAGTGGAAATGCCCATTTGCAGAGCTGTTTATGCTATTCTATACGAAAATATTTCAGCAAAAATGGAAATGCACTTGTTGGAGGATTTGTTGTGTTAAGGGAAATGAAATAAAATTAGTCTAGTGATAAGAATTCAAAAAAAAAGACACATAAAAACTATATGCCTTTTTTAATTTAAAAAATAAACTGATTTTTTAAATATAGTAATCTTTCATTTAGCTCAACCGCCCGTATAAGCACAGTAGGTACCACATGTTTTATTGCATTTTGAAACGGTAACCTCTGTTTCAATTTCCAAAAGTTCTTTAACGCATTTGGCAAATGAAACTCCACCACCACAACATTTTAATTGACGATTAACAGGATTAGTACCTGCTATTACTTTTATAATGTAACCTCCACTCACCTTTGTTACTTTAATATGATTATTATCACCAAGGCTCATCATGGCTTGTAAGAGAGTATCTTCAAAATCGTCAGGAGTTGTAATGATTGAGGATTGATACTTCTCAAAATTGCTAGTTCCTATATTTTTTGAATTAGCGAATGCGTGGTTTGCGTTAATCAGGATGAATAACACAAACAATAATTTTAATTTTTTCATTCTATGTTTTTTTTGCTAAATTAAGTAATTAAGTAATTAAGTAATTAAGTAATTTTTTTGATACAAAATATTATCCTGTGATAAATTGTAAAAACTCAGTAATTTTAACCTGAATTTTAGAATAGTTGGATTAATCAATATTTCATAATTTAATATTTAATTATAAGTTGCAAAAAATTGTTAAGGATTCTTCCCGGGAAACATTTATTTAACTAATTCTCTCTTATTTTTTGTACCTAGAAGCCAGATTAGGTTTTTAAAAAGTATTGAAACGGCCTCCTTTTTTTCTCATTTTTTTTGAGAAAAAATGATGTATCTGAAAGCCGGATTAGCTCCAAAACTATTTAGATAATTTAATTCTATGGTAATTAAATTATTTTGAAAAATCGAACCACAATGCTAGAATAAAGTATGAGTTATGAAATTTTTTAAAGTAAAAATCGGTTTTCAAATTAGTTTTCACTTATTTTCAAAATAAAAAAAGCGCCTTGAAAACAAATCCAAGGCGCTATTTAATTTTAATATTTTAACTTTTGACTTATCTTTCTAAATCTATGCTTCAAATTTAAAACGTTACCACTTACCTCCACGTCCACCTTCTTTACTTCCCCCTTCTCGTCTTGGTCTGCTTCCTGATCCGCCAGTACTTCCTTCTTTTTTGAAAGTGCTTTCTCTTCTTTCTCCGCCTTCAGTACTACGTTCTCTTTTTTCTCCGCCACCTTCTGTACTGCGTTCTCTACTTCCACTTCCGTAGCCACTTCCACCTTCACGTCTTCCATTTCCATAACTACTGCTACTTCCTTCTCTTCTTCCACCACCACCATAGCCGCTTCCGCCTTCACGTCTTCCACCACCGTAGCCACCGCCGCCTTCTCTTCTTCCACCACCACCATAGCCGCTTCCACCTTCAGATCTTCCACCTCGGTATCCACCACGACTTTCACCGCGCTCTCCACCTCCGCCTTTACTTTCAGATAATTCAATTCTCACATTTCTACCTCGGTAAACCACATCCTTAAAGCCAGTATTTACTTTTTCTGCTTCGGCATTATCTACTTCAAAAAAAGAATAAACTCCTTTAATATCTATTTTACCAACTGATGTTCCTGTAATTCCAGATTTATCACAAATAAGACCCAACATATCACCACGAGTGATATCGTCTACAGATCCTAAATTGATGAAGTAACGAGTATAATCTCCACGAGCTCCATTTCTTGGAAATGATTCTCCACGCTCTCCACGCTCACCACGTTCTCCTCTTTCACCACGATCTTCTGCATGTGCATTTAAATCAGGTGCATTTTTATAATATTCTAAAAAGCGGTTAAATTCAATAGAAGCAAACTTTTTGATGATATCTTCTTTAGAAATTTCTTTGAATTCATCAAAAATTCTTGGTAAATATTGCTCAATCTGCTCCTCATTCACCACCACATTATTTACTTTATGTACCAATGAGAAAAGTTGCTTTTCGCAAACATCAAAACCACCTGGAATATCCGCTTTTACAAACTTCTTTCCGATTACTCGTTCTATTTGTCTGATTTTTCCAACTTCCTTGCTGTTGATAATTGCCATAGAGATTCCAGTTTTACCAGCTCTAGCTGTTCTACCACTTCTATGAGTATAATTTTCCAATTCGTCTGGTAAAGAATAATTGATAACGTGAGTCACACTATCCACATCTATTCCTCTAGCGGCTACATCTGTTGCGATTAATAATTGCAAAGATTTTTCGCGGAAACGCTTCATTACTTTATCTCTTTGTTGCTGAGATAAATCTCCATGCAAAGAATCAGCGTCATAACCATCTCTGATTAAGGCTTCTGCAATTTCTTGCGTTTCTATTTTAGTTCTAGAAAATACAATACCGAAAATGTCTGGATTAAAATCTACTAATCTTTTCAGTGTAGCATATTTATCTCTTGCTTTAGCGATATAATATTCGTGTTCAATGTTTACGTTACCTGTGTTTTTTGATCCAATAGTTAATTCCTTTGGATCATTCATGTATTTCTGAGCTATACGTCTAACCTCAGATGGCATAGTAGCAGAAAACAACCATGTGAATTTCTCATCCGGTGTAGTTGCCAAAATATCATTGATATCATCCTGAAAGCCCATATTTAGCATTTCATCAGCTTCATCCAACACGACATAATTTACACCAGAAAAGTCAATTGCTTTACGATTCAATACGTCCAACATCCGTCCAGGTGTAGCTACAATAATGTGTGCTCCTCTTTTAATGTCTTTTAATTGATTGATAATACTGGCTCCTCCATACACTGCAACCACATTTAAGTCGCCGAGGTATTTACCATAATTCTGAAGATCTTTTGTTATTTGCAAACATAATTCGCGAGTAGGGCATAAGATTAATCCCTGGGGTGTGCGTTGGCTAAGGTCTATTAGCTCTAAAAGTGGTAATCCAAATGCAGCAGTCTTGCCTGTGCCGGTCTGGGCTAAACCGACAAAGTCAGTATCGCCTTTAAGTAGTACGGGAATAGCCTGTTCCTGAATCGGCATTGGCGCGTCAAAGCCAAGCTCTGTGATGGCTTGTACCACCTTCGGACTGACACCCAATTGTTCAAACGGGTTCATATATTGTATTTTTAATGCACTAGCGGACTTGCTAAATGCGCCGCAAAGGTAGGCTTATTTTCTGCCAATTCCAATAGAAGCTAAATTAATGATTTTGAGGGTTTTGAACTTTGAAAAATCATACCAAATTATTCATCAAAATTTTTTTCTCTCTATTTTTCAAGATCAGATTTTTAATTTTGATCTTTTATTTATTTAAATCTTCGAATTTTATTTTAGGATTCTAAGCCCTATTCGTCCAAATCTATTATGTAATTGTTTACGATTAAAAAGTCGAATAATGGACGAGCCTCTGGAGAGATTTCTATGTTTTTGGTGGTCACCAAGGTTTTATTTTTAATATCTCGATATGGAAAAGTAAGTAGTTTAACATCTTTACTAAACAAATCACTCACATAAGCCAATAATTCGTTGGTGTAATTAGAACCATATTCACCCGTTTGAAAAATGTTTTTCAGATTGGCTATGCTACTCGTGATGGCTACGCTTTGAGGCTTATTTCTTGAAAGATATTTTACCAATTTATTATGCCTATTAAAATTAGAAATAATGACTGGATGCCCTTTTTCAATAATTTCTTTCGCCCGTTTTGCTACTCTAATTAATAAATCTTCATTATCTGTTTCAGCTTTTTCCATCATATTATTCAAGGTAAGCTCAGCCAATGGAATTAGTTCAGCAGCGTCTAAATTTACGATTTTCTTATATTGAGAAATAGCTTTTTCAAAAAGAGCAAAATCTGGAACCGCTTGCTGATTAAATCTTGTTCTCAAAATCATCACATGCTGATTGTACAATAAATCTTTGGCTTGCTGCACTTTTCCATCACTCCAGAAAATAGTGGCTGTAGAAAATCCTTTTTGTATTAAATAAAGATTAATCAAAATTTCGTCAAAGGATTCAAAAACTGGACCTTTCACACTGATCAAATCTATTTCTACAGAACCTTGGTTGAGATTATCTGCCAAAGATTCTATCATTTTTCGAGGATATGAATGCAAATAAAAGGCAGCATAAACCAGATTCACACCTAGAATTCCTAATACATTTTGTTGCAAAGAAGCATCACTATCCAACATTTTGACGTGAAAAATAATTTCGTTCGGTTCTCCATCTGCCGTTTTCTGAAACTTAATTCCCAACCAACCATGCGGATCATTGGTCTTGCTGTAATTCAAAGTAGTAACGGTATTAGCAAAAGAAAAAAAGGTTTTTTCTTTATATTTTTCACCAAGCAAACGATCGGTTAACAATTGATATTCATAATTCAACATTTTTTCTAAACGGGATTTAGAAACATACCTTCCCGAAATTTCTGGACCATAAATTTCATTGCTGAAAGTCATGTCATAGGCCGACATAGCTTTGGCAATGGTACCAGAGGCAGCACCAGCTGTGAAAAAATTTCTCGCAACCTCTTGTCCAGCACCAATTTCTGCAAAAGTTCCATAAATATATTCATCCAGATTTATTAAAAGAGCTTTTCGGCGGGTATCTATCGTTTGCGAATTCATGCCCAAAGGTAGAAAAAGCTAAAAAAGAATTTGTGTTTTGCAGTTTAGATGTTGAATGTTTTATTTCACAGTATGTTTCTACCATTCTGTTCCATGAAGGAAAATAAAAGGTTCGATACCATTAATGTTTTATAAAAATTGGAGTTCAACCGTTTTTTCTTTTATTCTTTAAATTTTCAAGCATATAATTTTTCTATCTAATTATTACTTTAATGCTAGATGGATTTTAAATGATTGAATATAGTTTGGGCGTATCCAAAATCCCAAAATTGATTGCCGCAAAAAAAGCAAATTAATCTCTTGGGATTTTGGTCGGGCTTTCCGCTGTATTTTTTTTTGAGAAAAACAAAAAAAAGATGCCGCTGCAATCCCTTACGCAAGCAAGATATTAGTTTATGGATAAATTCAGCCTTATTCTTCTAACTTTTAGGTTAATTATTTTTAAACGTATTTGGGCGTATCCAAAATCCCAAGATTGATTTCGCAAAAAAAGCAAATTAATCTCTTAGGATTTTGGTCGGGCTTTCCGCTGTATTTTTTTTTGAGAAAAACAAAAAAAAGATGCCGCTACAATCCCTTACGCAAGTAAGATTTTTTGATTGAAAAAATAGATTTCTTAGCATTAGTTTTACTAATACTGCTTTAAATGGTAAGAATCAAAGAATTATTGTCAAAAGAGTTTAAATTAATTCCGTTTCTCAAAAAAATTTAGGTTTAAAATAGGGTATAAGTACGCATCCAAAATACCTATTTATACTTACCTGAATTATATGTTAAGTGTATATTTTGTGCAAAAATAAAAAGGTAGAAGTATTAAGAACTGATGAAAATAAAAATTTAAAAATTTCAGATTTTTTAATAAAAATTTACAAAATATAAGAAATACTAAAAAAAGTTAACACAAAACCTACAAAAACATGGCAACAACCAACAAAAACCAACACACTCTTTGCAGATTTATTTCTCACCGAAGCGCAGAACTATCTAAACCAGAAGGGCAAAATAACCGATTTCTTTTTTATGCTTATTTTGCTAATGATATTTTCTTCAATGCGGTAGAACAACGTGATGAAAATCAAACAAAATGGAAAGCGATGAAAACTGTACGCCCTCAGCTTAACTTATTTGAACCCTATAAAACGCTTAATGATATAAAATCTAAGTTTGGTGAATTATTGGAAGTAGCAGAGAATATTTCTAGAAATAAAAAAAGTTACACTCAAAATATTCTTCAAGATAAAATTGAATCATTAGTTGCTTTAGATACGCCGATGGAGCATCTCTTATGGGATAGTTTATTCTACCAAATCGTAAATTCCAATTCATTTTATGTTAAGGAAGCAATTATCCAACTTTTACTATTAAATAATATACTGAAAAAATTTGGACAACAGTCTAGAAACATTGTTCCTGACAATTATTCAGATTATGTAGATTTAATGAATGCTGTTCTTGTTTTGCCAATAGAACTATTTGAGGAGGATAAACAAAGAAATAGGGTAGTGATTGGTGAGCCAGCAGAA
>JBBQYA010000121.1:0-6648 GCA_038209155.1 Sphingobacteriales bacterium
GAATAAAAAAACAAATGCCCATAACCAGCATTCCATTATATTCTTTTTGTGTAAAAGCAAAATAGTTTTTTATCCTGTTTAACATAAAGTTAAGGTAGGAAATTATTTAGTAGAAAAACAATTAAAAACTATTTTTTTTAAAACAATAAAAAAATTAAGCTTTCGGTAAAAACTTGTACTCTAAAGTATTATAGCTTAAATAAAAATTAAGATTTTAGTTTTTATTTGGTATAAATTTTTTATTTTTTCCTATTAAAACAGGGTAGTTTGACCATCTATTCCAAAATCTAAGTCATCAGGATTTTCAATTTCTAATGGAATTTCTTTTTTAAATGGTGGAGTCGATTCTAATATTTCTATTTTCTGAGCTGGTTTATCTTCTTCTTTTCTAAAAACTGATTCTACTTTTTTGATTTCAAATTGGCTTAATCTATTTCCAATTGCTTTCATTCCTTTTACTTCAATGAAATCCGCTAGTTCTACTTCCAGCAATTCTTTCTCTTTGGTTTTTCCTTTAGTGATTTGCAATTGAATTAATGGACGAGAAACCATACTAATTAAAATTAATTTTGAACCTACAGCTTCACTTATAAAATTGATTCTTTTACCCAAAATAGCATTTTCTGCCAAAAATCGTTTTGCATAATACTGTTTAGATTTTCCATCGAAATGCACAGCGCTTATAATTCTATCTGCTGCATATTTGCCTATATAAATCATTTGTTCATCAAAATGATTGCTTAAATCAAATGATTTCAGCTCATAACTTCCATTTGGATATAAAACAAATAAGCGATCATCGCCATCAAATGTGCCTAACATTTCTCCCCTCCCATCCACATTTAATCTATTTAAAGTATCATCAAACCATATTTTTCTGCCTTGCAAGGTTGAAATTCCTTTTGATTTTAACTCTACTTTTTTGATTGGATATTTAGTAACTACATTACCCAAACTAGTTTTTCCTTTGATAGCCAAATCAGCAAATGGAATCTCAAGAAGAAGTTTTTTTAATTTAGAATGTGGTTTTAAATGAACGGCTACAGTTTCTGCTTCGCCATTAGGATTCGCAGTAAAATACAAAAGCTTAGACCCTTTAGTTCCTTTGGTAAGGTCATATTCTTTATCTCGGGTAGTTCCAGTCACCGAAAAACGTTTCATGTAAGAAATTCCGGAATCACCATCTCTGTAAATCATGTTGTAAACTGTTCGTTCATCATTTTTTCTGAAAACAGCAACATGCTCAATATCTTTACCAACAAAAGTTTTGTCTGCAATTTTTGTGACCATAAACTTTCCATCTGCTCTGAAAGCTATGATTTCATCTATATCCGAACAATCTGCGATAAATTCATCTTTTTTCAAACCCGTTCCAATAAATCCATCTGCTCGGTTCACATATAATTTAACATTCGCTAAAGCTACTTGAGTGGCTTCAACTTTATCGAATGCTCTAATATCAGTTTTACGCTCTCTTCCTTTTCCATATTTCTCTTTTAATTTTTTGAAATATTGAATTGCATAATCATTAATTGTTTCCAAATTACGATTGACTTCGCTAGTTTCTTCTTCTATATTTTTTAAAAGTTCATCTGCTTTGAAAGCATCATATTTTGTAATTCGCTTAATTCGAATTTCCATCAATCTCAAAATATCATCTTTCTTTATTTCTCTTCTAAACTGATTTTTAAAAGGAATTAATAATTGATCAATAATATCTACTGCTTGCTCTTCAGATTCTGCAATTTCTATATTGCGATACATCCTGTTTTCAATAAAAATCTTCTCTAATGAACTAAAATGCCATTTTTCGTTTAACTCATTTAATCTTATTTCTAATTCTAAACGAAGTAAATCTCTAGTATGAAAAGTACTTTCTTCCAAAATCACATTGACACTTAAAAAATAAGGTCTATCTTCCTTTATAATACAGGTATTGGGAGAAATAGAAACTTCGCAATCTGTGAATGCATAAAGTGCATCTATGGTTACATCTGGAGAAATGCCTGGAGCTAAATGAACTACTATCTCTACATTTTTGGCAGTATTATCTTCAATTTTTCTGATTTTAATTTTACCTTTTTCATTTGCATTGATAATACTGTCAATCAAACTTCCCGTTGTAGTGCTGAAAGGCACTTCTGTAATCACTAATGTCTTTTTATCTTTTTCATTAATTTTTGCTCTTACTCTAATTCTTCCACCTCTTTGGCCATCATTATAATTAGAAAAATCTGCTGCTCCACCAGTGTAGAAATCAGGTAATATATTGGTTTTCCTTCCTTTTAGAATATCAATTGAGCCATCAATTAATTCAATAAAATTGTGTGGCATTACCTTGGTAGCCAATCCTACTGCTATTCCTTCTGCTCCTTGTGCAAGCAATAATGGAAATTTGATTGGCAAAATTACGGGTTCTCTATTTCTTCCATCGTAGGATGATTGCCAAGTTGTAGTTTGGGCATTGAATGCAACTTCCAAAGCAAATTTGGTTAAGCGTGCTTCTATATACCTTGGTGCAGCAGCAGAATCGCCAGTTACAGGATCTCCCCAGTTTCCTTGGCAATCAATTAATAAATTTTTCTGACCGATTTGTACCATTGCATCGCCGATAGAAACATCGCCATGAGGATGATATTTCATGGTATTGCCGATCACATTTGCAGCTTTATTATATCTGCCATCATCCATTTCTTTTAATGAATGAAGAATTCTTCGCTGAACAGGTTTTAATCCATCGTAAATATTAGGAACAGCGCGATCAAGAATTACATAGGATGCGTAATCTAAAAACCAGTTTTGATATAAGCCATCTAATTTTATGACTTCGTTAAGCTTTTCATTTTCAGAATTTTGTCCATTCCCGATTGTTTCGTTATCAGCCATTCAGATTAAAAAATATAATTTATAAATACATTATTAGATTTGTGTAAAAACACGTTTATTAAATTCGAGAAACCTCTTGAACTTATTTACTCTTCATTCAAATTTAAAACTTCTTCTTCTTTTTCCTCTTCTTCTAAAACATCTAATTCCACACGCAAGTTATTGACAATGAATTCTTGACGAGCAGGCGTGTTTTTACCCATAAAATAATCTAAAAGTGCTTTAATGCTTGATTCTTTTGATAAAATTACAGGATCTAACCGTATATCTTTTCCAATGAACAATTCAAACTCTACAGGAGATATTTCTCCTAAACCTTTGAATCGGGTGATTTCTGGTTTAGTACCCAATTTTGCTATTGCAGCTTTTCGTTCTGGTTCACTGTAGCAATAGATTGTTTCTTTTTTATTTCTAACTCTGAATAATGGGGTTTGAAGAATAAATACATGCCCAGCTTTCACCAAATCTGGAAAAAACTGAAGAAAAAATGTCATGATTAATAATCGAATATGCATTCCATCTACATCTGCATCGGTAGCAATTACAATGTTATGATATCTAAGACCTTCCAAACCATCTTCTATATTTAAAGCATGCTGCAAAAGATTAAATTCTTCATTTTCATAAACGATTTTTTTAGATAAACCCAAGCAATTGAGCGGCTTACCTTTTAAGCTAAAAACTGCTTGAGTTTGTACATTTCTAGATTTGGTAATACTACCACTTGCAGAATCACCCTCGGTGATAAATAAGGTTGTGTAAACACGATCTTCAGAATTTAGATCGTCTAAATGTAATTTACAATCTCGAAGTTTCCGATTATGCAAACTTGCTTTTTTGGCTCTTTCATTTGCCAATTTTTTGATACCAGCAATATCTTTTCTCTCTCTTTCTGATTGTAAAATTCGTTTCAAGAGTGCATCGGCGGTTTCAGGATGCTTATGCAGATAATTATCAAACTCTTTTTTTACAAAATCTCCAATGAAGGTTCGCACACTTACACCATCTTGAGCAATATTCTGCGAACCTAATTTGGTTTTTGTTTGAGATTCAAATACTGGTTCTTGAACTCTTATGGAAATTGCTGCAACCACAGAAGCTCGAATATCTGAGGCTTCAAATTCTTTTTTATAATATTCTCTTACTGTTTTTACCAATGCTTCTCGAAAAGCATTTTGGTGGGTTCCGCCTTGAGTTGTATGCTGCCCATTTACAAAAGAATAATATTCCTCGCCATATTGGGTACCATGTGTAATTGCAATTTCAATATCATTTCCTTTTAAATGAATAATCGGATATCGAATATTTTCTGCATCACTATTTCTAATTAATAAATCATATAATCCACGCTCAGAAAAGAATTTTTTATTGTTGAAATTAATCGTAAGACCAGAATTCAGGAAAACATAGTTCCAGATTTGATTTTCTATAAACTCAGGAATGTATTTGAAATTTCTAAAAATGGAATCATCAGGCACAAAAATAATAGCTGTTCCATTTCTTTGAGTAGTTTCTTTTTCGTTTTCGTTCAAGGTAATTTCACCTTTAGAAAAAGTTGCTAATTTCGTTTTTCCTTCTCGATAAGATTGCACAGAAAACTGGTTGGATAGCGCATTTACTGCTTTAGTTCCAACTCCATTTAATCCTACTGATTTTTGAAACGCATTGGAATCGTACTTTCCGCCAGTATTTATTTTAGAAACACAATCAACTACTTTACCTAAAGGAATTCCACGTCCGTAATCTCGAACGGAAACTTTGTGATCGGTAATGGTAAGCTCGATTATTTTTCCAGCGCCCATTACAAATTCATCTATGGAATTATCAATAATCTCTTTTAATAATACATAAATACCATCATCATAAGCAGATCCATCGCCTAATTTTCCAATGTACATTCCGGGTCTAAGGCGGATATGTTCTTTCCAATCCAGCGAACGGATATTATCATCTTCGTAATTGCTTGCCATTGTCTTTCTTCGTCCTTGAATTCCAAATTTAGGATTTTAATAAAGATGAAGAAGGAAAGAGTTTCAACAAAATGAAATTAGGAACTCGGATTATCTAGTAATATAGAATATGAATAATTTTTATTCGTGAATACAAAATAGAAAATACTGAAATTGTAGCTTGTTTTTTATGATGAAAATGAAAAAAACATTCGAAATTTATCTTAATTGAGAAGTAATGAATAGATAAGTTTTAACTTAGAAATTCTAATTATGAAAAAGAACATTCTCACATTTATATTTATTCTCTTTTGGTTTTCAGGCTTTTCTCAAATTATTTTTGGACAAAATAACTTTGCAGAATATCATAAAGGAAACCTGCCCATTATCATTTCTGTACCTCATGACGGTAGTTTAAATCCAAGCTCTATTGCGGACAGAACATGCAATAACCCGACTTTCGCAATAGATGCTAATACTAGAAATTTGGCAAAATTCATAGATACTGCGTTGTTTTTATTAACGGGTTGTCATCCTCATTTAATTTTTTGCAATCTGAAAAGAAGCAAATTGGATTGTAATAGAAACAAAAGTGATGGTGCATGTGGAAATATTTTGGCAGAAAATGCCTGGACAGATTTTCATAATTTCATAGATTCTGCACAATTAAATGCTCAAAATAATTTTGGAGGAAAAGCATTTTACATAGATCTGCATGGGCATGGACACAGTGTTCAACAATTAGAATTGGGTTATTTACTTACTGCATCTGAACTTGACTTCTCAGATGGTGTTTTAAATTCTCCAGAATATGTCGGCTATAGTTCTATTCAAAATCTTGTGGCAAATAATGTAAACAGTTTTACACATTCAGAACTTCTTCGTGGAACTTTTGCTTTTGGAACGTTGATGGCAAATGCTGGCTATCCTTCTGTTCCTAGTTTGCAAACTCCATCATTGGCGGGCAATCCATATTTCAGTGGTGGGTACAATACTGCCAATCATACTAGTTATGCAATTGGAAACTCAGTAAATGGTTTTCAATTAGAATCAAATTTTAATAACATTAGAGATAATTATTCTAATCAAAAAAGATTTGGAGATTCTATAGCCAAAGTAATGTTGAATTATTTGGAAATACATGAGAATATAAATTTATTGAATTGTGGAACTTCAGGATTTTACAATTTGAAGAAACAAGAAAATATTTTTATTTATCCAACAATTTTAACCGAAAGTAATTGGGTAAAAATTGAAGGGATCTATTTAAATTCAGAAAAATTTACACTTTATAATTCTAAAGGACAAGAAGTAGAAAGCGGTTTTGTAAACTCGGAAAATAAATTATTCTTTCACAAAAATTTAAATAAAGGGCTTTATTTAATTAAAATTAAATCCAAGCCTTTTACTTTTAAGTTAATGATTAATTAATTTTCATTAAAAAAAAATTATAATTTCAAAATAAGAATCGAGATTAATGGTCTTACTCTTTCCTGAAAATCAACAATTACCTCATTCCGAAAAGACTTTTTTGGAATTAATATAAAACACATTCTACTTCTATTTAAAAAAATCTGAGGTTGAGTTTAAAATAGAATTTAATAGATCTATCTGTACTAAAAAAATTTAATAAAAAAATAAATTACTCAATTCTAAATAAATTGAATAAAACACGGATGGACTTTTTTACTCTTATTCAAGTTTCAAAAAAATTTGCTGACGGTTGTATTTTAAATACATATTGTATGGAGGAAAAAAAATTATTAGAGGAGTTTAAGAACCCTGCCTAATACCAAAAAAAAAACTTTTAATA